>NZ_JAAEJV010000004.1 GCF_015356785.1 Candidatus Neptunochlamydia vexilliferae
TATTTAGATATGGAACCTCTATTAAAAGAGATTTAAACAATTGAAATAGAATGAGAAAAGAAGAAATGATCGAATTTACAGAAAAAGTGTTGCTTTATCGCTCAGCTCCCCAAAATAAAAAGAGAACCCTATGAGCAGCACAAGCCAACACGTTCTTTTCACAACCAGCAAAACCCCCCAGGTCTTTTCTGAAAAAGCCTCTGGAGAAGCTTGGTGCGCCCACCATCTAACAACCTACACCGGGGCAGAAAAAAATCCCATTCCAACGGACCATGGGGCGATTGCCAAGGTGGGGAAGGGGTACCGAATGGTTTTAACGGATGGGCTGGGGCATTGGGACCCCAAAGCCATTGGGACTGTGGCGCTGGAAGTGATGGAAAGGGCCCTTTCCATGAGCTTAAAAGAGCAGGTAGCAAAAGGAAAAGGAAGCTACCAAGGGTTTTTAAAGGGGCTGGCTATCGAGTATAAAAACCGTGAGGGGACAACTCTTTTACAATTAGAAGTCGAGACGAGGCTAAAAAAGCTCGGTGTTACCTTAGGAAAATGTGGGGACTCAACAGCGCTGATCATCGATGAAAGGGGAGCTGTTTGCTATAGCTCGGTCGATACGACCCACCATCTTAAGAGTGATAAGAAAGAAATCGGCCTTCTTGCCATTGGAGGGAACTTTCAGCCAGAATGGTTGAACCATGCTACCTATGTGAAGACAACATTGAAGGTGGATAAAGCCTTTGCAATTGTTGCCAGTGACGGTCTCACAAAATCCTTTTGCCAAAAAGATGGGACGATTGACTCCAAACGTTTCCGGTATGCTGTTTTAACAGGGAAGGCCCTTTTTGTGGGAGAAAAGATCCCTAAATTTGCGCCACTTTCTTTAACTCCGGAGGTTATCAATGCCCACCTGCGCCATGCTGCAGCAGAGTTTGCCCAAAGGGAGCAGAAAGAAAGAAAAACACTGATAAGAAAAGAGCTTGAAGAAAAAAAAGTTCCCGGGCAGGTAATTGAAAAAGAGCTTAAAAAAATCCATGCGGGAGATGACACGACGATCCTAACTGTTGCTTTGCATAAAAACTCTTTAAGCTCTTCAAGCAGCTCTCAGGATCCTCTTTATAGAAGCCTCATCGAAGCCTACCAAAAAAAAGAGTGCGAGGGGCAGCGTCTTGCCCTTACCGCTCTGGCTAAACGTTCCCGTACGCAGGGAAACCTGCAAGACGCTGCCCATTTTCTAAATGGGGCCGCTTCTCTTTACCCTCTAGAGCAGGTGCCCCCCTATCTTTTCGATCTCTTAGAAGAGCTCGAAACACTCTACCTAAAGTCATTGGGAACTGTTGTCCCCACTCCCTATGGAATTCTCCTCTATTACCGGGAAAAACTGGCTTCGATCAGGCAATATGTCAGCATTCAGCTTGCAAGCCAGACTCCTGTCGAAGAGGTGCAAAAAAGCTTAACCCAAGCACACAAAGGGATCTTGATTGCCCTGATTAAAGAGGGGTTAGAGATATTTGGAAAGCCTCCCACTCCTTTTATGATCATGGGACTCGGTTCGATGGCAAGAGAAGAAATGTGCCCTTACTCGGATGTGGAGTTTGCAATTGCTGTCAAAAAAAGTAGTCCCACCATAAAACACTACTTTAGAACCTTCGCTAAGTGGATCACTTTTAGGATCATAAACTTTGGAGAAACAGCGTATCGCTTAATAAAGTACCGGAAAACCGATAGAACCCACATAGAAGAGAGTCTGACCCCCCAAGGATTTAGCATGGACAGTGGAGGACTCTCCCCTCTCGGAAGACCTGGGGGCCATGAGCTCATCGGAACCCCAGAAGAGCTTGCTCTCTACCAAGATCCCACATGGCTAAAAAAACACTCTGGAGAGATTATCCTTGCCAACGCCCTCACTCAAACCTCTTTCGTCTACGGAGAGGAAAAGCTTCTTCAAGCCTACACCCAAGCAATAAACCGCTTCCTTAACCTTAAAGAAGGAGCTACCCTAAAATTTTTTGGAGGAACCAAGCAAAGAGAGCTCCGAGGACTTGACCTTCTCCGAGGACACCTCCATGAGTTTAAGCCCACCCTAGATGAAGATAGGATCCAAGGAAGAGCCTTTGGAGTCAAGCAAGATCTTTACCGCCCCTTACAAATGGCAATCAGCGGTCTCCTCCTCTATCTAGGCTTTCGAAGCTGCAAAACCCTAGAGGGGATTAAGAGCCTCCAAGAGAGAGGCTTTTTAAACAAGCAAGGAGCTACTCGGCTCAAAAAAGCCCTTCGCTCTCTCCTTACCCTCCGCATCCAAACTCACCTCTTCTACCAAAAAGAGCAAGAGATCCTCTACCTTCCTAAAGGCCCCAAAGACACCTCTGCTCAAGGACTCTACCTCATTGATAACTCAAATGCTCTCAGAGAAATCTACCGTGTTCTCATCCCTCTCCATACTGCGGTTCAAAGCTTTGTTCAAAACCCTCAAATCACCTTTAAAGACCTCTTCTTTTACGATAAAACCCTCGGTACCTTAGACCACTCCGCTAAAGAAAAACTACAGTACGATAAAGCAGAAGCCTCCTATACCCTAGCAGCTGCCCTCAATCCCAATAACACCGCTACCCTCCGCCACCTAGGGCAAATCAAGCAGACTCTGGGAAAAGTCAATGATGCTCTTATCTATAAACAAGAAAATCTTCGCCTCCTCAAGCAACAGCATGGAGAAACTCCCCACCCCGGTACTACTACAGCACTGAATGAGTTGGGCTTAGCTTACAACGATTTAGGAGAGTCGAAAAAAGCAATCGAGTGCTCTAGACAGGCGCTGGCAATGGGTCGTAAGCTTTATGGCACTAAGCCCCATCCAACCATTTCTAAAAGCTTAAATAACCTAGGTTTAGCTCACTTCGCCTCAAGAGAAATGGAAAAAGCAATCGATTTCTATAATCAAGCCTTGGCAATCGATCGAAAGCTTTATGGCAATAAACCCCACTCCGATATTGCTATCCGGCTAAACAATTTGGGTTCAGCTTACCAAGCTTTGGGAAAACCGCAAAAAGCAATCGACTATTTAAACCAGTCCTTGGCAATGGGTCACAAGATCGATGGCAATAAACCCCATCCTGACATTGCCATCCGCTTAAATAATTTAGGTTCAGCTTACCAAGCTTTGGGAAAACCGCAAAAAGCGATCAACTCCTACAACCATGCCTTGGCAATCGACCATAAGCTCTATGGCAATAGGCCCCATCCTCAGGTTGCTCTCCGATTATGGAATCTAGGAACTGCTTATTACGACCTCAAGCAGTATGGTAAAGCCAAAGACCATCTACTGCGAGCTCATACGATGTTCATGAAGGTCTGTGGCCCCAACCATCCCGATACTAAAGGGGTAAAAGAGTGGCTTGCTAAGAACGACTCAGTGCGCACGTCATGCAGTGGGCAGCGCCATACCCCCCTGTCAGATGTTTGAGACTTAGCGCGCGCGCTGAGACTCCATGTTGATAGATCTCCCTTTTATGGGGGAAAAACTGCCCTTCTCTTTTGAGGTATTCGTAATCTTGCTCCGCTTGCTTTAAAAGTGCTCCATATTTTTCAGGATTTTGGTCGGCAACATGGCGGAGGTTCCTCAATACTTCGCGGGTCACAGGTTCGACATCAACGGCTAAAATCTCTTTATCCTTAATGCAGAGAAAGTTTGAAGCATAAGACATCTGTTCTAGCGTGGTGATGTTGATAACTTGGAATCCTTTTTCAATAACATATTGGTAGAGAGTTGTCTGTTTAGGATCTTTTCGAAATTTTCCCTCTCCTTCATTATGATAAATATCGACCTTTGCTTCTTTTAAGAGAAGCTCAGCACCCACAACCACATCCTTTCCTGCAACATTAAAGTAGGTATCGAGGTGCATGTTGATCATCGGATCGGGCTTCGATGAAGGGATTAAAGGGTGAAGGGGTTGATGGACCACCCCAATTTGTTCATACCCAAGTGGAAGAGAGAGGAGCTGATCGATCGCCTCTTGATTGGTTCGATCCCCAACTCCGATCAGAGCAAATGTTCCCATGGGGATGAACTCCCCTCCCTCAATCGTTGCAGGATCTTTCATTTCATGAAGAATCGGGATATTGAGAACCTCTTCCCATAAAAATTTTGTCACCTCTGTCTCTCTCCTTCTAGAAGGTTTTGCCATCCGACATAATACAACCCCTTGATCGGTCATAAACTGTTGGTCTCTCATGAAGTAGAGGTTTGCTAAAGGTTGCCGGCTGATGACCTCGAGATCAACATTTCTAGAACCGGGAGATTCCTTTACCTTGACACGGGGATGCATAAGAATCACATAGAAAAAATGGAGGATATCATAGTACTGATAATGCTCATCAAATCTCTTCTTCGCCCGTTCGATATAGGCTTGATCGCCAACATACTCAAAGGACTCCCTCGCTTTATCAAGGAGCTTTTCCTTAATAGAAGGATCCTTTGTAGCGGCTTTTATGATAAGATCTTTTAAGTGCAAAACCTCAACATTGTATTCCTTATCCAATATCCGCGTTAACATATCATGCTCAAAGCGGGCACCATCGCGACTAAACGCCCGTTCATATAGCGATCCATAAGGATCTAAAAGACCAAAAAACATCTCGATTCCTGGTCGATGGACAACCACCTTTTTTAAGGGGTCCCACTCTGCTCGAATTTTTCCATCCATATTATCCTCTGTTGTTTAGCCGATAGGCCCAACTGTAAATCATAATAGAAAACAGCGTTAACACCACTAGATCATAGGGCATTTTTAAAAGGCCTAAGGGGGAATAAGGGGTAAAGTTATTTAACTCAAAGTGTTGATCTCCAATCATAGATATGATGATAATTCCTAGTAAATAGCAGGCAATCCAGACATTTCTTTTTAGCTCAAGATGGACCCTTCGAACCAAAAGAAATGCCGGAAATCCTAGAAAAATCAAGAGGGCTCCCACAAGTGTCCACGGCCATGAAGCCCAATAGATAAGCCAGGTTGCAAATACAAATCCCATAAGGGTAAAAAGCCGGTAAAAGGGAAGCTTAAATGGGCGGGGGGTCTCCCTTTTTGTCTTTCTTAAGATGGGAACCGCTAAGACAGCCGCAGCATAAGGAACAAGCGCTGTCATCGATGCAATAAGAGAAACCGATACAAAGTGGGGAATGGCAATAATTGTGATTGATGTTAGTAGCGATGTAAAAATCAATGAACGTGCTGGCACTCCATAACGGTTAACAGCATTTAGCTTCGACCAAAAAAGGGACTCTTTTGCCATCGCAAAAGGGATCCTTCCTTGAATCAAAACCCATGTTCCACTCGATCCCCCCGTTGCAATGATAGCCCCAATGGCAATAAGACTTGCAAGCCACCCTATCTTTAGGGTTGTCGATGAAAGGGTCACCTGAGCAAGAGGAGAGCCGAGCTCCCCGATTGCACTCCAATTCATGAAATTTATCCCAAGCCCTTGCCAATCAATCATCCCTAAAAATGCTGTGGCAACAAGGAGATAGGTTGCCATTGTGATCAGCATCGTTAATAGGATAGCCCTTGGAATCGTCTTCGCGGGGTCCTTCACCTCTTCCGATGGAACAACAATTGCTTCAAACCCGGTATAAGACCAAAAGAAAAGGGTGGAGGCTAGTGTGACCCCCGTAAGGCCAAAGGGGAGGAAGGGGGTGAAGTTATGGCCATCTATAGCAGCAAACCCTATAACAGCAAAGAGTAGCAGGGGAAGAATTTTGCCAATGGTTGTGATAATACTATAAAGACCTCCCCATTTGACCCCAAAAAGATTCATAAAGGTAAAAAGCCAAAGGGAACCCAAAGCGATGATAATGCCTAAAGGGGTCAAGGTCGCTCCGGCCGATAAACCAGGAACATAAAAGCCAAGATACACAATAAAAATCTCGATAAGCGCAGCGGTTCCGATAAATAAATAGAGAAAATATCCCCATCCTATGATAAAGCCCCCAATATCGCCTAGAGCAAGTCTAGGAAGGGAAAAGGGACCCCCCGTTATGGGAAAAGCTGCTCCAAGCTCTGCATAAGCAAGAGCTAAAAAGGTTGTGATCACCCCAGAAATCAGAATTGCTAGGAGAAGTCCAGGCCCTGCAAGAGCGGCCATATTTGCAGGAAGGATAAAGATCCCTGAACCAATAATTCCCCCAACCCCAATCGAAACAAGGGTAAGCAGTCCGATCTCTTTTTTTAACTTTGAACGACTCATAAATACACGTTCGTTATAACTAACTAACGTAATTTACATACGAATAGGATTTTTTTCAATACAACCCTGGAGCACCCCAGGGTTATTTGGTAAAAAAGGTTGAAATTAAAATATTAGGTTTTTAGAATTAAACTCGAAAGTCCTAACCGTTGCTGGACTTCTTTAGAAAAATAAGATCCGACTAGTGCTCTGTCAACCCTAAAATTAAGGATAGATTGGTTGAGATTTTTTTGTCTGGCAAAGTGTGGAGATCGAATCTAAACTTTTATAAGTTTGTGAGATCGAACACGAAGTCAGCCGGGAAAAGATAAATCAAGATATCCTAATTCTTAGGGTTGACAGGGCACTAGTTAAAACAAGAGGTTAATATTCCAATTTAATTTCTTTAAAGCCCCTGCATAACCATCCCTCTAAAATGGAGTTATTTAAGTGTCTAATAATATCCAACCCCAAAGTTCATCTTCTAGCCAACATCAGCAATACCCAAATAAAATACTGACTAACCAAAGGAGATTGAATAGTTTATCCGCACTGCCTATTGCGGAAATGAACCATGGATTCCCCCTTCCGGTTTCAAACACTACTAGGCATGCTAAAACTCAATCCTCTAAATGGGTCTATTCGATCAAACCAATCAATCATACTCAAAGGAATCGCTCTTCTTCTAGCTCACCCTTTTTTAGGCAACAAGCAGTAGCTATCTCTAAACTCCCTTCAAATTGGCCTATCCCCCTCGTAACGCAAAAACTCTTCAGTGAATCTAGCAGTTCAAAACAAGACATTGATGGATCTTATTACAGTGCTTTTGAGTCGGCCTATGACTCCAAAAACCTAAAAGAGCAAATCATTTATCTTGAAAAAATGGGAAAACGTGCTCAGGAAAAAGGAGACTTTATAAGAGCAGCCCACTTACTGAATTCAGCTCTTGCTATCACTCCCCTTAGCCAGACCTCTTATCAAAAATATCTCTTTGATAAACTTGAAGCTTTAGAACAAGCTTTTTTGGTAAAAAAACTTGGATTAAAATCTCTTGTTTCCCAAAAGGGCTACTTGGCATGTTACCGTAAAAATATAGCAAATATAAGGTCTAGAACAGCAGCTGAACTGTCCAAAAAAGGAGCAGATATTGAAAAGGTCCAAAAGGAGATGACAATAGCCTATCAAAACCTCTTATCTAAGATAATCCAGCAATCTATAGAGTGCATTCAGCTCCCTCCTCCTTGTGCTTTTGCTGTGATGGGCCTTGGATCAATGGCTCGTAAAGAGATGTGTCCTTATTCAGATATTGAGTTTGCCTTTATTGTTGCTAAAGAAGAAGAAAAATGCCTCGATTACTTTAGAAACCTCACCCATTTTTTAGAGCTCCGTTTTACGAATTTTGGCGAGACAAAGTGGCCTATTCTTCGCCCCAAAAGGCAGCCGGATGGTTCCATGCGAGAAGCGATTAGTCTGACTCCTGGAGGATTTAGTATGGATATAGGAGGGCTCTCGCCTCTCGGAAAAAAAGGGGTTTATGAGCTTATCGGAAATCCAAAACATCTAGCCGCTTACCAAGACCCTGCTTGGCTCCAAAAAAATGATGGAGAAATTATCCTTGTGAATGCGATGACACAAGGGTCCTATGTAATGGGCAATAAGGGACTTTTTGAAGATTACCAAAAGTTAGTTGCTGAATGGCTTTATTTACCAAAAGGTAATAAAGAACTAGAAGGGGAAAAAAGAGCTCTTAACCTTCTAAGGGGACATTTAAGTGAATTTCGTCCTTATTTGAATAAAGAGCGGATCCACCTTCGAGCCTTTGATATTAAACGGGACTTTTACCGCCCTTTTCAAATGGCGATTGGGAGCCTTTCCCTTTATCATAAACTGCCAAGAGAAGGAAGTTTGCAAAGCCTTCAAGCACTGAAAGACCGCGAGATTATCAACAACAACGCATTTTCCACTCTTAGTAAGGGGCTAAAAATAGCCTTGACTCTTAGAGTACGTGCCCATCTCTTTTACCAAAAAGAGAAAGAAATTCTCTACCGCTCTAAAGCATATAAAGACATTGAAAGTAAGGGGCTTTTTACCATTTCCCATGAGGAGAGCTTAGAGATTTTAGAGCTTTACCGGATCCTTTTTCCCATGCACACAGCTTTAGAAGCTTTTTTAAAATCCCCAAAAGAGAGCCTGCAAGCCTTTAACTTCTATGACAAAACTATTGGAACCTTGAACCACAATGCTAAAGATAACCTTGATTACAGCAAAGCCGAATCATCTTATGTCCAAGCAACTGCTCTCAATCCCAACGACTCTAAAGCTCTCTTACACCTAGGGCAGATTCAACATACTTTAGGAAAGGTCGATGAAGCGCTTAACATCACTTTAGAAAGGCTAAAATTGCTTAAACAAAAACATGGCAATATTGACCATTCTGAGGTTGCTGTTGCTTTGAATGAGGTCGGTAGAGCTTATTATAACATAGGGAAAAACTCACAAGCAATCACCTACTATAAGAAGTCTTTAGAAATGCACCGGAAAATTTATGAAACCAAACCTCATTCAGATATCAGTACTTCTTTAAATAATCTAGGGTTAGTATATCACACGCTAGCAGATTATAAAAAAGCGATCGATTGTTATACCCAAGCCTTAGAAATAAGCCGAAAGGTTCATGAAAATAACCCCCATCAAGGCATTGCTATTGAATTGTTAAATCTAGGTTTAACTTATAACGCATTGGGAACATATAAGAAAGCAATCGATTATTACACAGAAGCTTTGGAGATATTCTATAAGGTCTATGAGGATAAGCCTCATCCAAAAATTGCCACTACTTTAAACAATTTAGGGTTATCTTACTGTAAACTGGAAGAATACCAGAAGGCAATTGACTACTACACCAAAAGCCTAGACATGAACCGGGAGGTTTATGGGGGGAATCCCCATCCACAAATCATTACCAAGTTAAATAATCTTGGGGAGGCTTACAATAAGCTAAAAAATCACCAAAAAGCTATTGAGTGCTATACTCAAGCCCTAAAAATGAGCCAAAAGGTTTATAAAAACCACCCTCATTCAGATGTTGCAACAGTCTTAAGCAACTTAGGCTTTGGCTATAGCAAACTCATGCAATCCAAAAGAGCCATTGACTACTATACTCAAGCCTTAGAAATGCGCCGAAAGATCTTTGACCCGTCTCATCCAAGTATTGCGATTTCCTTGCTCAATCTAGGAACAAATTACTATGTTTTTGGAAAACCTCGTGAAGGACATGTACTTATTGCAGAGGCTCACGAAATTTTTAACAAGGTTTATGGACCTAGTCATCCAAAAACTAAAACCGCAAAGGAATCGCTGTCTCAAATTAAACAGTTCCTTACTTCAAGTTCAAACTCGTCATCAAGTAGTGGAAGCCGCTCAAAATTAGATAGTGCACAAATTAAGAGAGCCAAAGCTACCTTAAAGTCGGGTAAACGTGCATTGAGAGTCCTCAAGTTTATCTCTAGTGGAGAATCAAAACTCAAGCTTGCAAATATCTATATCCAGATGGGGGACACTTATAAAGCACTTGGAGAGTATCGAAAAAGTCACAAAATGTATAAACAAGCCTTTAAAATTAAAAAATCGTTTTATAAAAGCCCATCGCATAAAGAGGTTTTAGAGATTGTTAGCAGAATGGAAGATATCAAAAAAAACTGAAGCTTTTCTCCTCAGTAAAGGACATTTTTTGGAGGGTGAGGGGCAAGCGAAGCAAAATCAGATTTTCTTGAATGACGAATCCCATAGCCAAAGTGCTATGGGTGAGGAAGAAAGGAAATCTGATGAGGCTACAGCTGCCTATCGACTCCAAAAAATGCCCTGTACTGAGGCTTTTCTCAACAGAACCTAAAAAAATCCTCTGTTTCACTTTATGACTGTTCCTGAATGTCCGAAAAGAGCCTCCTTTGCCTGCTCCAAGGAGGATATAAGAACCTTTTTCCCACCCGACTTGATAAAGGCGCACGCAGCCTCTACTTTGGGAGCCATGCTCCCCCTTCCAAACTCTCCTTTTTCTAAATAGACTTCAGCTTCTGCCACTGTCATCTGTGAGAGGTTTTTCTGATTCGGTGCACCAAAATGGAGAGCAACGTGCTCGACATCTGTTAATATCATGAAAATTTCAGCATGTACCTTTTTGGCTAAAAGAGCAGCGGTTCGATCCTTATCGATCACTGCTGCAACCCCCTCTAAGCTCCCTTCTTCTCCCCTAATCACGGGAATCCCTCCGCCACCACAAGCGATTACAATCCGGTTTTTTTCGATTAAATCCTTAATCGCATTTACCTCGATAATATCGATGGGTAGCGGAGAGGGAACAACCCTCCTAAACCCTTTTCCTCTTTCTTCAGTAAAATTCCACCCCTTTTTTTCTTTGAGCACTTCTGCTTGCTCTCTACTATAGAACAAACCAACCGGCTTTGTCGGCTCTTTAAAAGCAGGATCTTCCCGATCAACGACAACCTGTGTGCACAGTGTGATAATCTCTTCTGTCCTTTTTCTTTTTTTTAGTTGGTTATGCAACTGTTGCTGAAGGACATACCCGATCATCCCTTGAGTCTCACCGACACAAACATCAAGAGACATGGGGGGAAGCTTTTCTTTAGTGTACTCATCCTTTAACAGAAGGGTCCCCACTTGGGGACCATTTCCGTGAGTAATAATGAGTCGGTAGCCTGCTTCAACAAGCTCAGCTAAGGACTCACTCGTCTTCTTGGCGTGGGCCAAAAGCTCTTCAATGCTTCCCTTTTCTCCACGTCTTTGGAGCGCATTCCCTCCCAGGGCGACTAAAATCGTTTCCTTTTTCATCATAACGTTGCAACCATCACTGCTTTAATGGTGTGGAGGCGGTTTTCTGCTTCATCAAAAACGATGGAGTGACTCCCTCTAAACACTTCATCTGTCACCTCCATTTCAGAAAGACCGTGTTTCTCCTCGATCTCTTTTCCAACCGTTGTATGGGTGTCGTGAAAAGCGGGAAGGCAGTGCATAAACTTTACCTGAGGATTTTCCGTTTTTTTTATCATCTCTTGATTCACCTGATAAGGCTTTAGGAGTTTAATCCTTTCAGCAAAGAGAGCTTCTTCACCCATCGAAACCCAAACATCGGTATAAATCACATCCACATGTTTAACCGCTTTTTCGACTTCTTCGAAAAACTCGATTTTAGCTCCCGTTTTTTGAGCAATTACTTCCACCTCTTTTATAAGCTGTCTATCTGGGAAAAGGTCTTGAGGAGCAAGCCCGACAAAATGGATCCCGAGTTTTGCTGCACCAATCATTAGAGAATTTCCCATATTACTGCGAGCATCCCCCACAAAAACAAACTTAACCTGGTGGAGTGGTTTATGAACATGCTCCTGGATGGTTAGAAAATCAGCTAAAACTTGAGTGGGATGGTAGGTATCGGTTAACCCATTCCATACCGGAACCCCTGCATGTTTTGCGAGTATCTCAGCGGTCTCTTGCTTGAACCCCCGAAACTCAATCCCATCATAATAGCGGCCAAGAACTTTTGCCGAATCTTCAATCGACTCTTTCTTCCCAAACTGACTATTGGAAAGAAAGGTGACATGAGCTCCTTCATCATAGGCAGCGACTTCAAATGCGCAGCGAGTCCGGGTCGATGTTTTCTCAAAAAGGAGGACAATATTTTTTCCCTTTAAGAGATTTCCAACAGTTCCAGACCGCTTTTTTTCTTTTAAGTTTCGGGAAAGATCGAGTAAGTAATGAATTTCTTCTTTTGAAAAGTCTTTGAGTGTGAGAAAGCTCCTCCCCTTCAAATTGATAGGCATAGTTTTTCTCCTTTTTGGGTTTAACCCCGGAGTGCTACTAATATTAATAGTAGCACTCCGGGGTTTAAGATAAATCACCACTATTTTATACTGTTTTCAATGGAAAAGCAATCGATCACCTTAAAAAATGTTCGGGTCCACAACCTCAAAGGGGTCGACCTCACCCTCGATCCGGGAACGTTTATCGTTTTTACGGGGGTGTCGGGCTCGGGAAAATCGTCACTTGCTTTCGATACGATCTATGTCGAAGGGCAACGCCGCTATATCGAATCCCTTTCGAATTATGCCCGCCGCTACATGGGAAACCTCACCAAGCCAGAGGCCGACCGGATCGAAGGGATCAGCCCGACGATTGCAATCGAGCAAAAAACGGCCGGGAGAAACCCCCGCTCAACGGTGGGAACGATCACCGGCATCTACGATTACCTCCGCGTCTTGTTTGCCCGAGTGGGAACGCCCCACTGCCCGGTGAGTGGCGAGCCGGTCGAACCGCAGAGTACCGAGCGGATCTTGGCGGCCATCCAAAACTTTAAGGAAAAATCGCAACTCATCTTCCTAGCCCCCCATACGCAAGGGAAAAAGGGAGAGTTCAAAGAGCTTTTCGAAGAGCTTGTCCGCAAAGGATTCATGCGGATCCGTCTCGACGGAGAGATCGTCAATCTAGAAGAGGAGATCGAGGTCGACAAAAGTACCGCCCACGATATCGACCTCGTCGTCGACCGGATTGTCCTCAAAAAAGAAGAGAAAAACCGGATCATCGAAGCGGTCACCCAAGCCTTAGAGCTTGGTGAAGGGGTGATGAGCGTTTTGAATGTAACGACCAAGGAAGAGACCCTCTTTTCCCAACATGCCTACGCAAAAAAATCAAAACTCTCCTATTCCCCCTTGGAGCCCCACGACTTTTCTTTCAACCACCCGCGGGGGATGTGCTCCACCTGCGAAGGGCTCGGAATCAGCCAAGATTTTGACCTCGATAAGATCATCGATCCCGAGAAAAGTATCGCTGAAGATTGTTGTTTGGTGGCGGGTTCCTACAAAACGGTCAAATGGGGCAATATCTACAATAACCTTGGCGACCTTTACGATTTTGATGTCGATACTCCGTGGAAAGACCTCTCGAAAAAAGCGCAAGATCAGTTCCTCTATGGCAACCGGAAAAAGTGGACAAAGATGTGGTTCACCCACCCTGAAAAAGGAACCACTTGGGTCGAGTATGTGAAGTGGCGAGGGGTCCTCACAGAGGCAAAGAAGCGGTATAACGATGCGCAAAGTGACGCCTACCGGACGAAGATGCAAAAGCTGATGCATGAGACGGTCTGCCCCGATTGCAGCGGCTCACGGATCCGCCCCTACCCAGCCGCAACCAAACTTGGGGAAAAGACGATCCATGAACTAACCTCGATGACCACTAAAGAACTTTTAGCTTTTTTCGAGGGGCTAAAACTCTCCCCTTTCCAGGATATGGTCGGGCGAGACTTGATCCAAGAGATTACCCAAAGACTCGACTTCCTACTCAATGTCGGCCTCTACTACTTATCGCTTGAGCGGACCGCTCCCACCTTGTCGGGAGGAGAATCGCAGCGGGTACGTCTCGCTTCCCAAATCGGGTGTGGCCTGGTCGGCACCACCTACATCTTGGATGAGCCGTCGATTGGTCTCCACCCCCGCGACAACACAAAACTGATCGGGACATTGGAACGTCTGCGGGATAGGGGAAACACCATCATTGTAGTCGAGCATGACGAAGAGACGATGGAAGCGGCCGACTGCATCGTCGATATTGGCCCTGAAGCCGGTTCACTTGGAGGAGAGGTCGTCGGGATGGGAACGATCGCTGACCTTGAAAAATCACCTCGCTCAATCACCGGCGCCTATCTCAGTGGAAAAGAAAAGATCCCCATCCCCAAAAAGCGGCGAAAAAAAACAAAAGAAAAGGTGATCATCAAAGGAGCCGAGCACCATAACCTGAAAAAGATCGATGTCTCTATTCCTTTGGGCCTTTTTGTGGCGGTGACCGGGGTTTCTGGCTCGGGAAAATCGTCTCTTGTCACCGACATCCTCTATCCCTCTTTAGCCAACCAGCTCCACCGCGCTGAGCACCGGGTCGGCAAACACCAAACGATCGAAGGGGTCGACCACCTCGATAAGGTGATCGCCATCGACCAAACCCCGATTGGGCGGACGCCCCGCTCTAATCCGAGTACCTACATCAAGGTTTTTGATGATATCCGCGATCTTTTTACAAAACTCCCCGAGAGTCAGGCGGCCGGTTTTAAGGCGGGCCGCTTTAGCTTTAATGTGAAGGAGGGGTCGTGCTCTGAGTGTCGCGGGATGGGGATGATCCGTCTCGACATGGATTTCCTCGACGATGTATGGTCCACCTGCTCCCTATGCGAAGGAAAGCGGTTCGACCCCAAAACCCTTTCGATCACCTATAAGGGGAAAAACATCCATGACGTTTTAGAGATGACGGTCGATGCTGCCTTTGAGTTTTTCGAGGCGATCCCCCACATCCACCATAAGCTCTCTTTTTTGAAAAAAGTGGGGCTGGGTTACATCACCTTGGGGCAGTCGTCGACCACTTTATCGGGAGGAGAGGCGCAGCGGATTAAACTGACCCGGGAGCTCATCCGTCCCGGCACCGGAAAAACCCTTTATATTCTAGATGAGCCGACAACAGGTCTCCACTTCCACGACATCCGCAAGCTGATCGATATTTTGCAAACCCTCGTCGATGCGGGAAATAGTGTCCTTGTGATCGAGCACAACATCGACCTGATTAAAACGGTTGACTGGATCATCGACATGGGACCCGAAGGGGGGAAAGGGGGAGGTCAAGTTGTTGCAATGGGAACCCCGGAGCAGATGGCAAAGAAAAAGACCCCGACAGGAGAGGCGCTCTTGCCGCGGAAAATCCCCAAAAGTCGTCCCCATGCGCCCACCCAAAAAGAGCTCACCGCGATCTCTGTCAAAGGTTGCAGCCAAAACAACCTGAAAGATGTCACCTTGGAGATTCCCCGCGGAAAAATCTCGATCTGCACCGGCCCATCGGGATCGGGAAAAAGCTCCTTTGCTTTTGAGACCGTCTATGCCGAGGGGCAGCGCCGCTATATCGAGTCTCTTTCTTCCTATGCGCGACAGTTTGTCAAGCAGATGTCGAAGCCCAAGGTCGAAGAGATCGAAGGGCTCTCCCCTGCCATTGCGATCGAGCAAAAACACCACGCCGGAAATCCCCGCTCCACTATCGGAACGATGACCGAAATCTACGACTTCTTGCGTCTCCTCTATGCCCATAGTGGCGTCGCTTACTGCCCCGAAACGGGAGAAAAGATCGAATCGATCAGCAAAGAGTCGGTAGTGAAACATCTCATGACCCTCCCCGAAAAAACCCGCCTCCATATCCTCACCCCGATTAAGGAGCATATCGAGGATGTGAAAGAGGCGCTCGTCCAGCAAGGATTTTTGCGGATCCGCCTCAATGGAAAATATTATGAACTCGATGAGGAAATCCCCTACCAAAAAAGTCGGAAAAATTCCCTTTTTCTAGTGATCGATCGGCTGGCTATTCGCTCAGGAGTTGAAAAGCGCCTTTTTGAAGCGATCGAAACAGCAACCCGCCTTACCAAAGAGCCCTTTACCGTCGCCACTCCCGAAGAGGACCTTCTCTTTAACCTCGCCTTTGCCGTTCCGAGTACGGGGAAAACCTATCCTCCGCTGACACCCCACACCTTCTCCTTCAATAGCGAAGAGGGGATGTGTCCCGACTGTCTCGGCCTTGGCTTTCAGTGGGGAGCCAACATCCTCCACCACCAAAAGATCATGAACCTTTCGGCCTACACGCTCATGGCCAAGCTTTGGAAAGAGGAGATGACCTCTATTTCCGAGGAGATGTTTCTTACCTTTTTAAAAGAGGAGGAGATCGATCCCGATATTCCCCTCTATAAACTTCCGATCAAGCAGATCCAGCTTCTTTTGAACGGTTCTCCCCGCTTCTTCCAATATGAGGGAATGGAGCTCCGGTGGGTGGGGATCAATCAGACCTTTGCCACCATTGCCAAGACAGGAAAACGGGCCCAAAAAGAAACGATTCAACCCCTTCTTGAAACCGCCCCCTGTATGAGCTGTAAAGGGGAGCGGCTCGCTCCTCTCGCGCGAGGCGTCAAGCTCAGCGGCAAAACGCTGGGAACCTTATGTGAGCTCCCTTTAGAAGAAGCGCTCACCTTCTTCCAAAAGATGAAAAAAGATCCCCTCCTCCAAGACATCTATGACCAAGTGCTCAGCCGCTTGACCTTTCTCTGCAACATTGGCCTGGAGTATCTTTCCCTATCGCGGAGTGCCCCCACCCTTAGCGGTGGAGAGACCCAACGGATCCACCTCGCCCGACAACTCGGAAGCGGCTTGACCGGCTGTCTCTACGTCCTCGACGAACCCACCATCGGCCTTCACCCCTACAACAACGAGCGGCTCAATAAAGCGCTCGTCCATCTCCGCGATCTCGGCAACACCCTCCTCATGGTCGAGCACGACCCCTTAACCCTTGAAATCGCTGACCACATCTTTGACTTTGGGCCAGAGGCAGGAAGGCTTGGCGGCGAACTCACCGCCGAAGGGAACCTTGCTCAAATCAAAAAGAACAAAAACTCGCTGACCGGCGCCTACCTCAGTGGCAAAAAATCCCTCCCCATCCCTAAAACAAGGCGGACCTCCAAGACCTTCCTCACCATTGCAAATGCCAAAAAGCACAACCTGAAAAACATCACTGTGAAGATCCCGACCAAAACCCTCACCTGCATAACCGGCGTGTCAGGCTCAGGAAAGTCCACCCTCATTAGCGACCTTCTTCAGAAAGGAGTGCAAACCCACCTCGCCTCCCGCTCCAAAGAGGATACCATCACCGTTGACGGTGCGAAAATCAAAGGACTTTCCCACTTCAATAAGTTGATCGCCATCGATCAAAATCCGATCGGCCACACCATCCGCGCCGACGTCAGCACCTATAGTGAAGTCAATGCCCCCTTAAGGCAGTTCTTTGCCGCCCTTCCCGAAGCGGCCGCGCGGGGACTCCAACCCCGTCACTTTAGTTACAACCATCTCAAAGGGATGTGCCGCACCTGCTGGGGGCTCGGCTTTAAAACGATTCATCTCCAGTTTCTCCCCTCTTTGCGCGTTCAGTGTGACAGCTGCCACGGCAATCGGCTTAACTCACTTAGTTCGAAAATCACCTACAAAGGGAAAAACTTGGGACAGCTTCTTAAGCTAACCGTCAACGAAGCCACAACATTCCTTCCCCCCATTCCGAAACTGCAAAATATTCTCGACACCCTCATCTCGGTTGGCCTCGGTTACCTCACCCTGGGGCAAGAGATCCAGTCCCTTTCCGGAGGAGAAGCGGGCCGCATGCGCCTCGCCCGCGAGCTTTCCAAGCGGGCGACCGGCAAAACCCTCTACCTCTTTGACGAGCCCACTATCGGTCTCCATACCGAAGATATTGGGAAACTCCTCCCCATCTTCCACACCCTCGTCGACAAGGGAAATACCGTGGTGATTATCGAGCATAATCTTGATATCCTCAAAAGCGCCGACCACTTGATCGACCTCGGCCCCGACGCCGGCAAAGCCGGCGGACAGCTCCTCGCCACCGGCACCCCTGAAGAACTCTCAAAAACAAAAACCCATACCGGAAAATACCTGGGTATGGTAAGCTAGTTTTTGCCGGGGAACTACTGGAATAGAGCGTTTTCGAACCAGGTCAGAACAGGAATGTAGCAGCCTTTAGATCGCGTTTTTATGCTGGGAGCACTCTCCGGCACTTTTTCGTCACAATAGTGCACCAGCTTGCTGCATTTTTCCGAAAAAATTTGTGAGTAGGGTTTCACCCTGGGTAAAGCTCTTTCTTGAGTCCTCCGGATGGACAGAAGAGCTTCCCTTTCCACTCGCCAATATTGCGCGACTTTGAACTAAAGTTAACCCCCATCACTAAGATCTCTTTCCCGTCAAGAGCGTATCTCTCTTGGTACTTCTTGATTTCTGCTTGCTTAAGGGCAATGTCTGCCGTTTTATCAAGCTTCAGTTCAAAAATAATGGTCGCATGCTCCATTTCACAAATGAGATCTATGCGACCAATGTTGGTCGCCATTTCAGCTACCGTTCTAATCCCGGAAGCCTCAAGAAGGGTAAAAAAAACCGCTTGATAAAACCCTTCTTGCGCATGAGAAAAGAGATGATAAGAGACCTTTGCAAAGTGGATATTTATTTTAGTGATAAAAGAGCTAAGATTCAGTTCTCTCAAATCGGCTAAGAGTTCTTTAGCATCTCTTTGAACCATTAGAGGATCTATCTCCGCAAAATCCTTTAGAAGAGAGTCAAAAAAGGCTTTTTCTACCTCTTTATTTGGAAAATCAAGCTGATAAGAGTCTTCCTCAGGGTTGTAACTCCTAATCGTTAAGTACCCTGTTTGAAACATCAATGGAGCTAGACCTACTTTCTCAATATGGCTGGCATGAGAAAGCGTTGTATCGAGAATCGACTTTCCCCTCAAGGTAGTGATTGTCTCAGGAGTTTTCTTAACTTGACTAATAAGAAAAGAGGGGGTTCCAGTCCTATACCAATAGGGTGATGTTTCTTGTTCATCCATATAGTTAAGGGTAGAAAAAGGGTTATAGACATAAGCCTCGCTCCTGGTAAAGCGGTATCCATTGTACCAACTGCGTAGCTCTTTGAGGACCTGCTTTTCTGTCGTCGATCTCCCCTGCTCACTCCTTTTTTTGATGATTGCCTGAATGTGGTCATCAAAGGATGTTTTTATCTCCTTTTCCGTGTACCCCATGACCTCCGCATATTTAGGGTTCATCGTGATGTTTTTGAGATTATTCAGCCCAGAAAAAAGGGAAACTTGGGAAAACTGACTCACACCAGTAATAAAGGAAAATTTTAAGTAATCGTCCGACCCTTTCAGAGTTTCAAGAAAGCTTTTTAAAACTTCTCGATTTTCCTGAGCAATCGAGTGATGGTGCATTTGATCAATGATCGGCTTATCATATTCATCAATAAGAATAACCACGAGATTTTTTTTTGACAACTTTTCAATCAACCGCTTAAAGCGTGTCTTATTAGAAGAGCCTGTGATTGTTACTTGATTTGAGGCTGCAATATCTTCTAAAGTTTCTTTTATCCCTGTTTCTAATAATTCAGGATTTTTGTTTGGAATTTGAGAAAAGTCCAGGTGGATAATTGGATGATGCTTCCAATCATAGTCACTCTCATAAATCGCACACTCTCTAAAAAGTTCTTTATTGCCACTTAAAACTTCTTTTAGGGTATTTAAAAATAAGGATTTCCCAAATCTTCTGGGACGAGAAAGAAAATAGTGTGGTGCACCCTCATCAAGCAATCTCTTGATAAACAGAGTCTTATCTATATAGATATAATCTCCATTTAAAAGAACCTTATTGATGCTTTGGATTCCAATCGGTAATTTTTTCATTTCTTCAAGGGTTTTCTCCCATTTTACACCACAAAAACCGAGTCTGCAAGGATTAAAACTCCTAAGCAAATTTCATTTACAAATACCGCTCTACGATACTTTTCTGGACATACTATTATGATACATCAATACCGATACATTGTGACTTTTATGACTCAGTACAAGACATTTTTTGGAGCCGATAGACAGCTGCAGCTTCATCAGACTTCCTTTCTTCCTCACCCATAGCGCTTGAGCTATGGGATTCGTCATTTACCTTTTTACGCAGCAAGCTGCGGGGCCTTACTTATTCAGAAACACTACAAACTTTTCCGAGATGTCGTTGGCTTTGATTTTGACCCCCTTTCGGTCGTTTGGGAGTTGAAAAAACCAACATCTATTTTCTGGGAAAAGTTAGATGAATCAGGGGGATCTTACATATGGGGCCTTCTGTATGGTTTTGGTGAAAGCAACGCCTTTTCCTTCTCATGCTCAGACAAAAGGCCTTCTTTTAACAAGCAGCCATTCATTTTGCTCCCCTTCATAGAGAAATTTTCCCTCCCTTCGTTCATCTCTTTTTCTAAGGAAGACCCAATCATCAAACGCTACGAAAGTGGGCGGGCAAATATCCAACGTTCATATAAGGGGAAAAACTTTTTAGATCATACTTTAGAACTCATTGGTGAAAGTTAACGCCTCAATAGCAGCATCCGCATCGCTCTCATTCATCAACCACTTTGTTGTCACAAAGCGGTTCCCAAATTTCGATAATTTCTCCATCTGGTTGTCATCAATCACAACAAAATTTGCGCGATTTGGATCAAATCCATGGTCCCGCAGCCAAAACTCGATAGCACTCGCACGGTCTTTTAGCTGAATCCCATATTCCTTTTCTGCGGCTTCATAAAACTCAAACCCGAGCTTAGATTCAACAGACAACATCTCTTCGGAGCGATAGTCAATAGATGTTTTTCCACATAGATACTTGCTAAACTTATACTGGCCGTAGGCGTCGCATCGATGTTGATCGAGAAAACAGGCATGACGCCAAGAAGAGCTTAAGACAACAAGAGGACGCTGACCTGATGCTTCAACACCTTCAATCACCTTGTCGAGACAGGCAACTGCTTCCTCCTTGAAACATCTAGCCGTAGCAATGTTTTGCTGATAACCCGAAAATGATTCCTGAGCATAAGGAAAAAGTTCTTTCATCGTCTCTCTAATTTTACTATACACCTCTGGTGGGTGAATAGCATCGATCAAAACCCCATCGATATCCAAAAAGATAAGCGCTGGCTTCCTTTCATCATTTTTAGGATAGATCATCTCCCAGTCACAAAGGGGGCAGTGGATATAGTCCCTGCAATCTTCATTCCCTTTCGGGGACCAGGTAACGGCGGACGACCTCCTCATCGTTTTAACCAAAATAACCTCCAAGCTTTAGGTTTGGGGACTATTGTAGCACAGTTGGCGATTAACTGTGAAAATTTACTGGCTGATAAACATCGACAGTCATTTTATCTAAGTCAGCATACATGGTTTTTAGCCATGAAACCAATGTTTTACCAAATTGTTGAGGGGTAGAACACTCAACGACTCCGAGGTTATCATCAATAAAACGGAAAAGATTCTTATCACGGTAAAACTGCATATTGATCGCGTGTCCATATTCTCCTGCGCTGGAGTCCATCCCCAAACAAAGGTTTGTAAACCCTTTAGAATCTAGTTCTTTAACCTGTTTTCCTAGATTTTTTCGTCCAGTAGAAGTCATACTAACAAGCTCTAAGCCTAACTTTTGCCTTATAAGTTTCGCTGCTTTTTTACCCTGCTGACTAACATCTTCTTCGCTTGTTTTTATCTTATCAAACGATCTACGCATACCACGCCCTATTTTAGAGCTTCCCATTGATATATCACCGCTTTTAATTACTGGATTATCATGAAGAACTTTTACTCTCTCAAGGGTATTTTCAAAGCAGGTCCCTGCGCCCATATTTCTCTCAGTATCGTTGGTTTGATCATAGACTTGTTTGATAAAGGGAAGGTTCCCTTTAATCCAGTTTGTTATGCTATTGTTATTAGATTCACTAATATAGCTAAGTTTAGAAACAACCGTAGAGAAGGTTAAGGAAGCATTTTTTTCTTTCTTCCTCCGTTTCTTTTTCGGGGGAGGGCTTACTTCTTTATTCTTTTTATCTATAATTTCGAGCAACCCTTTGTTCACTGTTTGAAGGTCTGAGTTGGAAATAAGACGTCCGATCTTATCCAGGCCTTTCCGAAAATCTTTAAGACTATCAAGTTTCTTTCCCTCTAAAAACTGCCTATCACCTCTATCAAGAGTAAACACATGGGTGATTTTTTTATCCATTTGCACTTCTTTTTTAAATAAAAACCCAAATAAAAACTCAATTATGCGATTGAATATCGATTGAGTTTTCTGATCGGTCTCCACAATCTTAACATTATTAAACGCTTTCTTGAGACTAACAAGGCTATTTTTTGAGTTTTCAGTACTACCAAAATCTACAACAGCCTGAAAATATGTATCAAAACTAACTCCCATAAGTTCCCCCTATTTGGCTTGCTTTTAGTTAAACAAACCAACCTCCTTTTGTTTTCTAACTATTATTATATCACAATTCTTAATTAAAATAAAGTGGCGCAAATTTAATTATATTAAGATGTAATTAGTTTAAAATAAGTGAGTTAAGAATGTTATTAGCAGCGCGATCGCGCGTAGAAAGGGGCTCGAGACCCCATCTTTCCTCGATGAATTTGAGGATTGAGACGGTCTCATAGGAGGTGGAGTCTACGTAACCCTTTTTTACATAAGGGGATATGATGAGAGCTGGAACACGTGTCCCAGGACCGAACGGGTCGACCTCGGGAGGGGCCACATGGTCCCACCGCCCTCCATTTTCATCGAAGGTGATGATGATGAGACAATCCTCCCACACGGGACTTTTTTGGACCCGGTGGACGGTGTCGACAAGCCATTTGGCCCCATCCATGACGCTAAGGTGGCCAGGGTGGAAGCTGTAGATGTCGAGGGAGCGGACGAAGCTGACGGCGGGGAGGGTATTAGTGTCGAGGGCATCGTAGAACTCGGTGAGGTCGGCGAGGTGTTTTTTTCGCATGGGCGAGCCCGGGGCAAAGGGCTTGTAGTAGAGGGGGGCCTGATGATGAAAGACAAAGGAGGGGTGGGGATGGCCCGCATCGGCACTTTTCCACTCCTGGGCATACCACTTCCAGGAAATATTTTTTTCGGAAAGGCGGTCGCCGATAGTGACTTGATCGATGGGGGGAACGCGGAGATGGTCGGGGACCTCTTTTTTATGGGGAGGGTAGAAGGGCTCGGCATCGTTAATGAGATACCCATTGGGAGAGACTTTCCCGTCGCGACGGAGCGCGCCACTGGGAATAATTTTAGCGATGTACTGCTTGGGAGCGTTGGGCCAAACGGGCATTTGGGCAGAGAAGAGCCAAAGGACGTTACACAAAGAGCCTCCATAGCAGGAGTGGAACCATCGGTCGCAGATGGTAAATTCTTGGGCAAGTTTTGCGAGCTCTGTATGTCTTAAGTCGTAGTAGCTCATCGCAAAGCCCCACGCATTGCTCCAAAGGGCAAATTTGTTCATCTTTCCCCCGTTAATTTGGTACTGCTCTTGGTAATAACGGTGGTAAAGGTCGGAGGTTTCCTCAGTAGGGGGAATATAGGGGCCTAGGTTATAGGGACCGTTGAGAAGATTTTGGGGGATTTGGGGGTAGGGCTTTTTCGTTTTGGTGTCGATGCTGGGTGGAAGTTTGGGGTAAGGGGCGCCGGTGAGGTCGAGTTGTGTTTTGCTCTCTTCGGAGGCATTGGCAATCCCGTCAACACCGGGAAGGGTTCCTAAAAGACCATCGAATGACCAGTTCTCCTGAAAGATAATGATGAGGTGTTTGATCTTTTTGGTTGCAGCGATCTCTTCCTTGGAAAAGGTGACCCTTTTAGGTGCTTCCCTTCCAAAAAGGGAGGCGATGAGAAAAACGAGAAACAAGGTTTTCTTCATGGAGCGATTCTTTTTTGTTGTCCAACATTTTTCCTTTTGTTACATTTTGGGTTTTAGCTCAAGTACCGTTATGTGGAAATTTGTTGTTTGTTTTCTTCTTGTTTTAAGTACCGCCTGGGGAAAGGGGGCTGGCTCCTATGACAGCTACTTTGCCCTTGAAGGAGACTATGTCCTTTTAAGGCGGACCAACTCCCACAACAAACACCTGGTTGAAAGTGCCGGGGTTTCGAGCGGGATCTCTGGCTGCGACAAAGAAGCCGGCAAGGCCTTTATCGAGTCGAAAGATCTGATCCACGACATGGGCTTCAATACAGGGTTTTCAGCGGCGTTTAAGCTTTTCCCTAGCATCGGTTCGACCTGGGAGCTCCGCTATACCGGGGGCTTTAACTGGAAAGGAAAGGAAAACAAGAGCTGCCCGGGAAACCTCAACCTCGATGGTAGTTTAGCCTTTGAAACGGTTGACTACCAGTTTGCCGATCGGGTCAAAAGCCTACTCCGCTCCGACATGTATACCCCAGAGTTTAACTTTTGGCGCCATATGACTCCCCGCTACATCGATCACTTTTCGGTCTCCTGGATGGCAGGACTCCGTTACTTTCGGATCGATGAGAAGCTCAAGCTCTTCTTCACCAAAGATAACCAGACGAGTCGTTACCGCCTTAAGACCGACAACAAGTCCTTTGGCCTTCAGCTGGGGGGAATGCTCGAGTACAACCCCTACCACTTCCTCACCTGGGGAGTGGCGGTCAAAGTGGGAGGCCTCTATAACCGGGGAGAGCAAAAAACGCGCATGGAAGATGAGGGCAATACCGTCACGATTCGCGACCAAGACCGGAGCGGCTCCAACTTTGCCTATATGGCGCAAGTCTACCCCTACATCGAGATCCGCCCCACCAAACACTTTTTCTTCAGCGTCAACTACCAGGTTCTCTACGTAGGAGCCCTAGTCACCGCCGACCGGAACCTCCGCTTCCACGGCACCCACTCGATCTTTGACCACGATGGTCATATCCTCTACCACGGCCTCACCGGCGGCTTGCAGCTTAACTTTTAAACAGTGCTTCGTACCTTTTGAGAGCGGTACGTAAAGCGCTTTCTGCATCGACTCCTTCCTCTTGCGCTTGGATCACAAGATCGAGAAGCTGATCACCAAGGGATGTGGCCAACTCTTTTTTTGGAAAAGGGATCTTTTTGTGGATCATTTTTCCCACAATTTTTTGGGCACGGGCAAGGGCCCCTAGGGTTTTAGGGATCCCCTCTAGTGGATGTTTCCGCTCTTTTTTTTCTTCAGCTTTGACCCGCTCCCAGTGGTGGATCACTTCGGAGGCATCCTTTGCCTCAGCATCGCCAAAGACGTGGGGGTGGCGCCGAATGAGCTTCTCCCCTACCTTGCGTGCCACCTCTTGGAGGTTAAAGCGACCACTTTTTTCTCCCAGCTTTCCGAAAAAAACAATTTGGAAGAGGATGTCGCCCAGCTCTTCGACCATCCCCTCGGTGGAATCTTCATCGATCGCTTCTAAAAGTTCATGCACCTCTTCCAAAACATGGGGGCGGAGCGACTGAAACGTCTGCTCTTTATCCCATGGACACCCCTTGGGTCCATTTAGGGTATCGGTAATTTCTACAAGCTTTTCAAATTCTTTCATCACAACTCCTTGTGCTTTTCAGGAAAACTTTTATAATGTATCATCAATTGGTTTAAAACGAGGAGAAAAGTGGGATCAAAAAAGCGACACTTTACAGCCACCACCTATATTCTCCATGAAGAGAAGGTCCTTCTCCTCTTTCATCCTAAGCTAAAAAAGTGGCTCCCTCCTGGGGGGCACATTGAAGAGAATGAGTCTCCTCCCGAGGCAGCTCGACGAGAGGTGCGCGAAGAGACAGGGCTCGAGATCACCTTCATCCAAGATGAGAACATCTGGATCGATCGGTGGAATGCTAAAAGTTTTGAGCGCCCCTACATGTGTTTGCAAGAGCATGTCCCCTCACATAAAGAAACCCCTGCCCATGAACACTTCGACCTAATCTACCTTGCCCAACCGGCCGGACTTCCAGAACCTCATGGACCTGACCCCATCCGCTGGTTTACCTTAGAAGAGGTCGAAGCGCTTGAAAGTGACGTCGAGATTTTTGGAGAAACCAAAGAGGTGATCCAGTTGCTTCTAGGTGTGGAGGTCGCCCCATGAGTCAAACAGCCTTTTTCATTGCAGCCACGGGGCAACATGTAGGGAAGACAACCACCTGCCTCGGCCTTGTCTCTGGACTTCTCAAACGGCACAAGGGGGTGGGCTTTATCAAGCCTATTGGGCAAGAGCATGTCGAGACCGACACGGGAATCCACGTCGATAAAGATGTGGTCCTCTTTAAGGATCACTTCCACCTCGATGAAGAGGAGGCTTTGATGAGCCCCGTCCTTTTCCCCCGCGGCTTCACCCGCGACTTTCTCGATGGAAAGGTGAGTGAAGAGGAGATGGGAGACAAGATCGAGCGCTCTTTCCAAACTATCCAAGAGAAAAATGAGATGGTCGTTGTCGAGGGGACCGGTCATGTGGGCGTCGGCTCGATTGTGAACTTTAGCAATGCGAAGGTCGCTGCCCGCTTAGGGCTCAAGATGATCCTCGTCGCCTCTGGAGGGCTCGGCTCCTCCTTCGATGCCTTAGCTCTTAATAAAGCGTTGTGCGATACCCTAAATGTTGAGGTTGCTGGGATTATTCTCAACCGCGTCCATGATGATAAGCGAGAGATGGTTCTCTCCTACATGGAAAAAGCACTTAGCCGGTGGAATATTCCCATTCTTGGCTGCATCCCCTTCGACCCTTTCTTAAGCAAACCGACGATGCAAGACTTTGAGTCGCTCTTTCGGGCTCCCCTTCTTACCGGTGAAGAGCACCACATGCGCCATTTCAAACGGACCCGCTTTGCCGCCACCTCCCTCAAAAGTTATCGGGAGCGGATCCTTCAAAACCAGCTGATCATCACCCCAGCCAACCGGGAAGACATCATCCTCGCCACCCTTACCAAACACTGGGACGTGAAGATCGCCGATCCCCATAAAGATCTCGAGGCAGGGATGATCCTCACCGGAGAAACCCCTCCCCGCCAAACCATCATCGAAGCGCTTAAAAAAGCAGGGATCCCGATGCTCTACGCGCCAGTCAGCAGCTACAAAGCGATGGAGATGATCACCTCCTACACCGTCAAGATCCGAAAAGAAGACAAAGAAAAGATCATCGAAGCGGTCGAGCTCGTCGAGTCCCACATCGACTTTGACGCCCTCACTCAAGCGATTTCTTAAGAAACTCTCAATCAACAGATTAAGACTTTAAGTCTATTAAAAATCCGGAAAACTGTGTGCTTGGACTCATATTTCCAGGAATATTGTTGACTCAAACTCATATTTCCAGGAATATTGAGTGTAAGAAAGCAATATTCTAGGATGAGTGATGTTAAAACGACGTCTCAAAGAAAAATTAGATCGCGTGATCAAGAGGGGGAAAAGTGTCCTTCTCTTAGGCCCCCGCCAAGCAGGGAAGACTACCCTAATCAGCGAGTATAAGGTGGATCTTGAAGTGAACCTTCTCTTTTCAAAGGTACGGCGTCAGTATGAAGCAGACCCAGATCAGCTGATTCGGGAAGTCGAAGCTTTAAAACATAAAAATGGCAAACCTCCTCTCGTTGTTGTTGATGAAGTGCAAAAAGTTCCCTCTTTGATGGATGGAGTGCAGCACCTCATCGATAAAAAGCTCGGTCAGTTTATTTTAACGGGATCGTCTGCACGGAAGCTCCGCCATGGAACAGCAGTCAATCGCCTCCCTGGTCGACTGATTCAGATGCGTCTTGACCCTCTCACCCTTGAGGAACTGGATACACCCCTTCCCGATATTAAAGACTTTCTCCTTTATGGCTCCCTTCCCGCCATTCGATTAGAAAAAGACCCCTCTATTAGAGAAGAGGAACTAGACTCTTATGTCGACCTCTATTTAGAAGATGAGATACGAGCTGAAGCTTTGGTTCGTGATATTGGAGCTTTTGAAAATTTCCTCCGCTTGGCTGCAATTGAGTCGGGTAACATTATCAACTTTAAGAAGATTTCTCAAGATATCGGGGTTGCCCATTCAACCATCCATTCTTACTATCAAATCTTAGAGGATTGTCTCATTGCTGAGCGGATAGAACCTTTTACAACAAGTGTCACCCGTAAAAAACTCATCAAATCTCCGAAATACCTCCTATTCGATCTAGGACTCCGTCGTCTTGCTGCTCAAGAGCACCCCTCTCTACCAGAAAAGTATCTAGGCCCCCTGTTTGAACAGTTTGTGGGGCTAGAACTGATCAAATGGTCCCGCTTACAGCAGCACAAAATATCCCTCCTCTTTTGGAGAGATGTAGGTGGCCCAGAAGTGGATTGGTTACTGAAGTGGAAAGACACTCTGATACCGATCGAAGTGAAGTGGACGGAGACCCCTTCTGCGCGCGATGCCAAACACCTCTCTCTTTTCTTGCAAGAGTACCCAGAAGCAAAGAAAGGGTTTGTAGTCTGCCGAGCAAAAAACCCTCAGGCTTTAGAAAAAAACATCGAAGCCATCTCCTGGAAAGACCTTACGACAAGACTTAACGAATTATTTCTTCAAGAGTCTTAGACGATAGACCTTTGATACAGGCGCCTGTTTTGCAGGTGCGCAGGGCCGGACACCGTTTGGTAAAGGTCTTGCCGTAAGGGCAAGGACCTTGAAGGGCATGGTGGTGGGCCCCTGCAGGCTTATAGACCGCAGCGCTAGAAGGACCAAAGAAACTATAGGTGGGAACGCCAGTCGTTGCGGCGAGATGAAGAGCGCTGGAGTCGACAGAAAAGATCCCATCCATCTTGGCCATCAGCCGCTGCCAAAGGGGAAGAGAGAGGTGGGGAAGAAGGGTACTCATTTCTGGAAACTGAGCGTGGAGGGCGCGCGCCTCTTGCTCTTCCTTCTCATTTCCCCATACGAAGTAGTAGTGGGGGTTTTTCTTATGGGCAAACTCTTTCAAAAGCTCAATCCAAGTCGGCAAGAAAAGCTTTTTGTTTTCCCATTGGGAGCCTGGGCAGACCATATACCGGACGGGAGGGGCTGTTTGCTCATCGATCCAAGCCTCTTCTTCGGGGGTGATTGTTAGAAAGAGTTGCTTTGGGATGGGAGCCTGCTGAAGAGCAAAATGGTTTTGGACAAGGGAGAGATACTGAAGGGAAATCGCTTTCTTTTTATCGAGGGGGTAGCGATGGGTTAAGAAAAAACCATTGGGCCACTCAGGCGCTGAAGAAAAAGAGGTCCCCACCTTTTGCTTTGCAGAGATAAACTTGGCGATCAGCCCCGACTTGATATTTCCCTGAAGATCGATCGAAACATCATAGTCGTTTTTGACCGCTGCTTGCACACCGGAGCGGTAAGCAAAAAGGTTCTTTTTCCACTTCCGCGCTTCAACTGGAATAGCCTGACGAATATCTGGGTGAGCTTCGAGAAGTTCACAAAAAGATTTTTCAACCACCCAGTCGATTTGGGAATGGGGATAGGTCTGTTTTAGGAGGGCTAAAACAGGGAAAGATTGGATGATATCCCCCAACGAGGAGGTTTTGATAATCAAAATTTCCATTTTCACTAGAATAAATAATCTCTAATATTGTACAAGATGAGTCTTAAAAGGGCTAGTAACATGAAACACCAAGATGTCATTTTTTCTAACAAACATCCGCGGGAGATGTATCTCCTAGCACTTGTCGAGATGTGTCAACGATTTGCCTATTGGGGAATCGGGAACCTTTTAGTCCTTTTTCTTGTTAAACATTTTACTTATAGCACCCCCAAAGCAACCCACATTTTTGGAGCCTATACCGGAATCGCCTTTACCCTTCCCATCCTCGGCGGCTACATCGCCGACAAGTGGAACTACCGGAGCCCGATCCTTTTGGGAACCTTTCTCACCGCGATTGGCTGCTTTATGCTCTCTTCTCTAAGCGAGTTTATGATTATTCCCTCTCTGGCCCTGATTGCCTTTGGAGGTGGACTGTTTACCCCGGCGATCTACTCCCTTTTGGGAAGCATCTACTCGAAAAAGCCCCACATCCGTGAAGGGGGGTTCTCGATCTATTATGCAACAGTCAACGTGGGCATCTTCATCGGAATGATTGTCTTGGGATATCTTCAAACAATAAGTTGGCGCGCTGTCTTTATCGTCTGCGGCTGTATCCAACTCCTTGCCGCACTCCCCTACATTGCAGTGATGAATCGACTTAAAGAACTCAAAGTCCCCTCCCATTATTTCGTTTCAAAAAAAGATGATCCCAACCTCTTTCCCCTTAAAAAGCATGAGAGGGATCGTATTCTTGTGATTCTCATCATGACCCTCATCTCCATTGTTTTCTGGATGGCTTATAACCAAGCGGGGTCGTCGATGACCCTTTTTGCTTTGAAGTTTACCGACCGACAGGTTGGAGGCTTTACCGTCCCTACACCCTGGTTCACCTCAATGGAGACCTTCTTCTTGATCCTCTTTGCCTTCCCCCTTGCTCACCTCTATCTTTTCCTCCGCCGGATTAAATCGAGTGCCAGCCCTCCCATGAAAACCGCCCTGAGCCTCTTCTTTATGGGACTCTGCTTCCTCATCATGCAGCGGGCCGCCGCCCATATCCCCGAAGGGGCCACTTCCGCAAGCGTGAGCCCTTACTACTTCGTCTTTGCCTATGCGCTAATGGCCCTTGCTGAACTCTTTCTTGCCCCCATCGGCCTCTCCCTTGTCACCAACCTCAGCCCTCACCGTTACCGAGGCCTCCTCACCGGGGTCTGGTTTGCCTGCATCGGGATCGGCTTCTACCTCGGCGGCTACGTCGCCGGCTGGATGGCCACCCTCCATCTCCCTACCTTCTTCGACATCTTCGTTATTACCTCTTTCTTACCCGCTTTCCTCCTCGTCCTCTTCAGTAAAAAATTAGATACCATGCGCCATATTCGATATTTATAGACAAAAAATTTAGACCTCTTTTATAGAGGGTTTCTCGCTGTTAAATTCTCATAGAGAAAAATACCTCTGCTGAAAAAACTTTACCCCAAACTTTGGCTAACTGTGATCGCTTTTCCCAGAGAAGGCAGTTTTCAGTTCAAAAAAGCCTAAAATTTGACCCCAATTAATAATCAAAGAGTTACAAATCAATTCTAAAAAATCTGAAAAATTCTTCATGGAGAAAATTCCAAAATTGTTTACAGCGGGAAAGCCTCTTTATAGTAGAGGCCATTGAAATTTTAACGACAGGAAAAATATAATGACTGCAGTTAAAACCACAATTATGCCCTCTAATATTAATGAAGGTGATGCAAAAATACGGCATGGTTCAATCGTGGGTAACACTTTTTGGTCTTATGAAAGGTGCGTCGGGGGCAAGCCCCCTGCTGCCCCCTTGAGCTTCAATCTGGCAAGCCAAATCACCCCTCCTCGGGGGGCCGTGCAAAGCACTGTCCACCCCTCGTGCGGGGCGATTTTTCACAGCCATCTTGAAGCCGCGGATAGCTCACCGCATGGCTTTTCTCCGCCTTCGGCTCAGAAGCCATGTCAGTTCGCTGGAAAGTTTTTTTCAAGAAGACCTCGCTCATCTTTTACCAAATAGCAAGACTCTTTTTATCTACTCGTTTTAGGATGAACAAGACCCTTATATTTTGATAAAGTGTTACCTCAACATGCTATATTTTAAACCATGCCAAAAATACTGATAAATTGGGGACTTATTGAAGAAGCTACAGACACAAATCGATATAAAGTCCATACTGATAAAATTGCGTTTTTTAAAGAACCCGAGTACCTCAAATCCTTCCCATATGAAGCTTCCATTCTTTTGCCTAAAAAAACCGATTCTAAAAAAATAAGTTTTGCTTTGAAAATAATTTCAAGATCCAATAGAACCCGTGTAGATGGTCTTCCTGACTCAAAGATTTATATCTCAAGCGATAGTGATAAGACTTTAAAATCCATTAGCAGTCAAAAGTAGCTTAAAGAACACCTGCTATTTACTCTAAAAGCCAAATACAGTCTGCACAAAACAAAGACTGTTTCATACTCTGCTGATAACCTTAAAGAAAATTCTTATTACAAAATAAATCTTCCATAAGATAAGGCTAACTTAAAGGAACTCTTTCCAGATATTGAAATGTGCTATTTTGCAAGCCCAGCAGGTGCATCTACAAATAAACTGTTGAGCGACAATTAGGATTGCCGCTTAACGACAATTATCTTTGCCGGTAAGAAACTCCTTGAATTAAGATCTCTTGCATGAAAGTGAGAGGTTAATATGACAGGGAAAAAGATTACAAAGCAACAGATAAGGATTTATATGGAATCTAGAAAGAAAGGAAAAACAAAAAAGGTTGCATCAGCGCAAGCAGGTTTTTCTGAGCGATCTGCTCGAAATATTGAAAAAAGAGATCTCACAGAAGCAAAACCTTTGCACCGGTGGAAAACCCGAAAAGACCCCTTTGAGGATGTATGGACAAGTGAGCTTGTTCCCTTGCTAGAAGAAAATCCCAGATTACAAGCAAAGACGCTTCTAGACGATCTCGAAATCAAGCATCCTGGAGAATACCCAGACAGCACGCTTAGGACACTCCAAAGGCGAGTTCGAAAATGGAAGGCAACCCATGGAACCGAAAAAGAGATTATTTTTCGGCAAAACCATCCCCCAGGCTGGCAAGGAATATCAGATTTCACCCACGCAAAAGATCTAAAAATCACCATAAAAAATGAAAAGTTTGATCATATGTTTTACCACTATAGGCTCGTGTACAGCAAGTGGGAGGCTGCTTCAGTTGTCATGGGAGGCGAAAGTTTTACGGCTCTATCTGAAGGATTACAAAACGCTCTATGGCTCAGTGGGGGAGTTCCAGAAACCCACCGAACAGACAGTCTTTCAGCCGCCTATAAAAATTGCTCAGACAAGCAAAAAGAAGAGTTCACAAAAGACTACTCCGAGTTATGCGCCTACTACCAAATGGAACCCACGAGAAACAACAAAGGGATCGCCCATGAAAATGGAGCCATAGAAGGCTCCCATGGAGGACTTAAAAACAGAATCGATCAAGCCCTAATGCTCAGAGGATCAAGAGACTTTTCTTCAGTAGAAGAATACAAACACTTCATCCAAGAAATCGTAGCCAAGCACAATAAAAGAGTCCAAAAAAAACACCTTGAAGAGCTAGCCCACCTTAAACAGCTCCCCGAAAGAAGAACAACCGACTTTGACGAACAACGAGTCCGAGTCACAACCGGAAGCACTATCCGGGTCAAAGACATCATTTACTCCGTTCCCTCAAAGCTCATTGGAATGACCCTCAAAGTTCACCTGTATGATGACCGGCTAGAATGCTTCATAGGAAGCGATCTAGTAGAGACCCTACAAAGAGAGCGGCGCCGCGATAAACACGTCCACCAAATTAACTATCGCCACATCATAGGAAGCCTCCATAAAAAACCCCAAGCATTCCGAAACTACATCTACAAACAGCACCTATTCCCCACCCTAGCCTTTAGAGAAACCTGGCAAAGACTCGACCAAAAGCTAGACCCTAGAACAGCTTGTCGAGAATACGTCAAGATCCTAAAAGAAGCAGCAGAAGGCGACAATGAGCCAATTGTTAACAACTTTCTAGAAGAAAAGCTCCACAAACAACAGCTCCCCAAATCCAAAGAAGTCCAAGACCTCTTCAGAAAAAAAGAGCAAGCCCCACCAGTCAGCTCCAGAGAACCCGACTTAGAAAGTTACCAAGCCTTAGTAGGAGGTGATTTATGAAAAAAGCCACATTACTCCCCACCCTACTCAAACAACTCCGTCTACCAACAGTCAAAAAGTTATGGGAAGAAGAAAGCATAAAAGCAATAGAAGAAGGGTGGCACCCTAGCTACTACCTTCAAGTTCTCTGCGAGTATGAACTATCCCATCGCGACAATCGCAGACTCAAAAGACATATGGCAGAAGCAAAACTACCCAAAGGAAAAACCCTAGAAACCTTTGATTTCGAAACCGTACCAAAGCTCAACAAAACCCAAATAAACGCCTTTGGGTCCGGAGAAATCTGGATCGAAAACGGAAGGAACCTCCTCATGTTTGGTCCCTCAGGAACTGGGAAAACCCACCTAGCGGCAGCCATAGGAGAAAAACTCATTATCTCCGGATATCGCGTCCTTTTTAACCGAACCACAGAACTCGTTCAAAAACTCCAAGAGGCCAAAAAAAACCTTACCCTTCCCTCCGCTCTAGAAAAACTCAGCAAATACGACTGCCTCATATTAGACGACTTCGGATACGCCCCTAAAAACCAAGAAGAAACAAACGTCCTATTCGAACTCATCTGTGAAAGATATGAAACGAAAAGCCTGCTCATCACCAGCAATCAGAGCTTCGTAGAGTGGGACAAAATCTTCATGGACAAAGCAATGGCAGTCGCAGCAGCAGACCGACTCGTCCATCATGCCACAATTATAGAAGTAGAAGCAGAAAGCTACAGAAGGCAAGCTGCGCTAAAACAACTAGAGCAAAACAAAAAGGAGAAAGCTTTAAACCAACAAGAATAAAATAAAGATTTGACTCCTCCCCCATGGGGGAGGGATGCTGGGGCCTTAGGCTTCGCTAGCTTATAATCCTAAAGATACAGGACCAGGCTGAAAGGTCCTTAGGCAAATGGTGAACCTTAATTGTCGTCAGTACCAAAAATAATTGACATTAGCCCACCAGGCTAAACAGGAACAGATTATACAGAAATTACGCAGTTAATCTGAGAGAGGTAAAGCGGCAAAGATAATTGTCGCTAACCGGCAAAAATAGTTGACGCAAAACAATCACCTAGGGCCGAGGTGAAAGGCGAAAAACGACCTTTGCAAATGAAATTCGCTTAGGTTCTGTTGAGTAGCTCCTAAGGTTAAGCAAATAAGAAATAAAAACCAAGTTTAGTGTAGCTACCCTAAGTTGCTCAAAATATGGTGGAGTACCTTGGGACACATGGGATGTTAAGCTATAGATCTCACACTGAAGCAGGAACCAGCAGGGAGTTAGCGGTAAGAGTCTGCTCCTAGGGTGTGTTTAGACAATCTAGGAATCCTCTTCCTTTAGGGAGAGGAGGATGTCAAGGTCTGCTATTCTTGGATCTGATAGTCGAGTGGCGCAAGGGAACTTCCCCCCTTGCGCCACTCGACTGATGTGATCGAAAAGTTAAGCTGTTTGGGTGCTGCCAAAAATCCAGTGTTTGAATTTATGTGGATATGACCCCAAAAAAGTAGGAGTTAGTGTAAGAGCTTATCCTTCATTAGCTTTTTTCTCACTGTGGTCCTCTTCTATGGGAAAAGGGATCACTTTCCTAGGGGCGATATAAGGGATGGTCGTTTCAATTGCAGTGAGTCTGTTTTCGACCTTTCCAACCCGATCACCAAGATGTTCGATTTTATCATCGGTTCTTGAAAACTTAAGATCGACTTCTTTGCGGAAATCTTTGATGTCGTGGTCGACCTTCTGAAACCTAGCATCGACCTTCTCGAATCTAGCATCAACTTCTTTACGGAAGTCTTTAATATCATGGTCGACCTTCTCGAATCTAGCATCGACTTCTTTACGGAAGTCTTTAATATCGAAATTTACACGGTCAAATTTTTTTTCAATCAGTTTGTAGACCCATGCTAAGCTGGTGATAGATGCTGTGATAAAGGCTGCTAATTGGCCCCAACTAATTGCTAATACTTCCATAGTGACTCCTTACCCAGTATTGTAACTCCTGATCGATTAGTTGGCAAGAGCTGCGAGAGTCATCAAAAGGAAAAACAATAAGCAATTAATAATCAGCTTCTCAAGGGTAATAATGGCGTGTAAGGTTTAAAAAATCACATTTCAAAAAAAGATGTGCTACTTTAAGTTTGGTCTTCAAATCTTTCAATGACACTCATCAAGGCTTGATTTCAGCAGAGCTTACTGCAATTGAGAATAAGCACAAGCAACCAAGTGTTTGCGGACTTCAAGAGCTTGAAAGATCAATCAAAAACTCCAACCTATCAGGTAGTCAAAAACAAAGTCTCCTAGTCCGAATAGAGAAGGCTTTCTCGGGAAGGAGCTGTAGCTCAAGCTCTAATAAATAGCTATTGATGAATGATTTAAAGTCATAAAGATAACTGTTAGACTTTTAGTTGCTTGGGGATAAAAATTGGGGTATACAAACCACTTCTTTCATGTTAAAATGGGGACCAATGGAGTATTAGGGATATGATAGAGCTACTAGATTTAAAAAATGATGTGGTTTTCAAGGATTTTTTTGGAGATAAAAGTAACAAAGAGATCCTAGAAAGCTTTATCAACGCTGTCTTAGGGCTTGAAGGAGATGACTGTATAGAAATCGAAGAGTTCCTTGACCCTAGGAAAATGCGCGTTGAAGTGGGAAAGCCTTCAACCTTCGTTGATTTGTCAGTCAAGACAAGGGGAGGGGAGCGCTATATCATTGAAATGCAGACTTATAATCATGATGGGTTTGATAAAAGGCTTCTTTACTACCTGGGCAAAGACTATACCGAACAAATAGAATATCATTACCACCAACCCACTGCTTCACAGGCCTTAAACGATAAAAAAGCTAAAAAAATGATTGGCTGGGCTGACCTTCCAAGGGTCCATATCATAGCAATCATAGACTTTCACCGTAACCGGAAAGAGAAAAATGGGATCTTAAATCATCATGAAGTGGTAGAAACCTATCGGTTTAAACCTCAGATTTCTGCTTCTAACGAGTATATCTTTGATCATTGGAAAGCAACCATTGTTGACCTTAAGAAATTTAAGTCAAAGCCAGTAAATAAGCTAAAGACCGATAAAGAGATATGGATCTACATTCTGAATAATGCCCCTTTTCTTAAAGAAGATGAGATAGAAGTTCTGAAGAAAGACCCTGTTTTTCAGAGGGCTTTAGAGCGACTTGAGATGCTTTCTGCAGACCCCAAAACGCGTAAGGCTTATGAAGTAAGTGTTAATGATCAAAGAGACCACTTAGCAATTATGGAGGCTGCTGAAAGAAAAGCTCACAAAGAAGGCCGAAAAGAAGAAAAGGTAGAAATCGCACAAGCTTTGCTTAAACAGGGCCTCCCAGTGAATCAGATTTCTGAAGCGACTGGGCTTTTGAGCGAAGAGATTGAAGCCCTACGCTAAGTTTTATTCCTCAGGGCGCATCATCGGGAAATAGACCACATCGCGGATAGAAAAGGCGTCTGTGAAAAGCATCGTAAGACGGTCGATTCCAATCCCTAGGCCGCCGGTCGGAGGCATCCCTTGACAGATCGCTTCGATAAACTCTTCATCCATCGGGTTGGCCTCATCATCTCCCCCTTCGCGGAGGCGGTTTTGATCCTCAAGAAGCTGCCGCTGCAGCTCGGGATCATTCAGCTCTGAGTAGGCATTACAGAACTCATAGCCCAGGATGAAGGTTTCGAACCGTTCGACAAACCGTTCTTCCCGCAGTTTAGAATCGCGGTGCAGCTTGCAGAGGGGAGTGGTTTCGATCGGGTGGTCGATAATGTGGTGGGGCTGGATCAGGTAGTGCTCCGCAAACTCTTCGAAGAGGTAAGAAATAAGTTTTCCGCGGGGGGCATCCTTAATCTTTTCATCCTCGATCTTTCCTTTTAGCTTCAGGCGCATGTCATCATCGGAAAGTTTATCGGGATCGATTTTTCCATAGGTTTGGATCGCCTCTTTCATCGACATCCGCTTCCATGGAGTTTTAAGATTGATGAGGTGTTCATTTCCTTGCTTATCTTTTCGCATCCCGATCTCTGTCGTTCCATAAAGCTCTTTTGCCAGGTGGGCGAAGAGATTTTCGGTATGAACCATCACATCGTTGTAGTCCCAATAAGCGGCATAAGATTCGAGCATGGTGAACTCCGGATTGTGAGTCCGGTCGAGTCCCTCATTCCGATAGACTTTCCCGATCTCGAAGACTCGAGACAGGCCTCCCACAATGAGTTTTTTCAAAGAAATCTCAATCACAATCCGGAGATACATTGTTTGGTGGAGTGCGTTGAGCTCAGTGATGAAGGGGCTTGCCTCTGCGCCCCGATAGATGTTTTGAAGGACGGGGGTTTCCACCTCCATGAAGCCGGTATCTTCAAAGTAGCGACGGATTTTAGAGACGAGAAGGCTTCGTGTTTTCAGCCGCTCAACACTTTCTGGATTGGTAATCAAATCGAACCATCGCTTCCGGTAGCGGGTTCCCTTATCAGCCAAGCCACTATGCTTATCGGGAAGGGGAAGATACCTTGGCTCTTGGTGCCGATTTTTATGGGGATGATCTTGTGGTTCCCGGGATCGACCATCCCACCTACCAACCCTCATTTAGCAATGCAAGTTGTTACCCACGGTTTCTAGAACTCCTCCGGAGCTACCTTTCAGAGGGGATCGTCGACAAAATTGCCTACAAAAATGCTCAAAATGCTTTTATTTGACTATTAACCTCTTACGGTTAAATTTCTCTTGTTTTTGATTCTAATAATGAATCAAAAACTTGACTTTTGATAGCTTTAAGGCTATCTTAAAGAAAAGGAAGAAAGATGAAAAAATCAGAGAAGCTCTTTGTAGAAAGGGTAGTAGCTGCAGCTCAAAAGCTCCAGATAGAGCAAAAAGGGGTTGAGATAGGACCATTGATTGCTCTTATCCGAAAGCAACTAAAGATGTCACAAAGGGTGCTTGCAAAGCGGGCAAAGGTTCCTCAATCTACTGTTTCTAAAATTGAATCAGGACGATTAAAGCCTAATGCTGGGACATTAGAAAAGATACTGAGTGCAATGGAGAGTGATTTGCTTATAACGATTGTTCCAAAAGAGAGTCTAGAAATGATCCTTAAGAAGCAAGCAATCGTTAAAGTGAAGCAAAAAATGGCGTATCTTAAAGGTACAATGAACTTAGAAAAGCAGAAGCCAGATGAAGCGTTATTTAGAGAGCTTTTTGATGAAGAAGTGAGAAAAATATTAGAGCTACCGGGTCGTGAACTGTGGGAGGAGGAGTTATGAAGTTTTTCTATCCAGAAGATGCAACGCCTATAGACGATATCAGTGGTCTAAAGCCCAATTGGGTAAGAACCCAAGAAGAACTCAACCAGGTTGAAGCTGAAAATGTTTCAGATGCAATTGATAAGTATCTCATAAAGGCTGTTAAGTTGCCTCAAAGCTGGTTTAATGTTCCGACACTGAATGAAATTCATCGCGCTATGTTTTTTGATGTATGGGATTGGGCGGGGAAGTTTCGTACAGCGCAAACGATTCCTGGTCTCAAGCCCTATCAAATTCCTGAAGCGCTTGAGAGTCTCTGTCGTGATGTCCAATTTTGGTGCAGCAAAGATTCTGGTATGGCACCCATCGAGCAAGCCGCTCAAGTACACCATCGACTTGTCTGGATTCATCCTTACCCAAATGGAAATGGGAGGTTTTCTCGTCTTGTTGCAGACCGCTATTTGAAAGCTTGGAAATGTAAAGTTCCCTATTGGCCAACAGATTTAGGGGAAAATGGACAGCATAGGAAGGACTATATTGCAGCGCTCAAAAAAGGAGATAGGGGAGATTACAAGCCGCTTGTCTTGTATATGATGAAATGTGGAGCAAAATAGACTGTTTACTCTTCAGGGCGCATCATCGGGAAGTAAACCACATCCCTTATAGAGAAGGCATCGGTGAAGAGCATCGTGAGACGGTCGATCCCAATCCCGAGACCTCCAGTTGGGGGCATCCCCTGGCAGATCGCCTCGATGAACTCTTCATCCATCGGATTGGCCTCATCATCTCCCCCTTCACGGAGGCGATTTTGATCCTCAAGAAGCTGCCGCTGCAGCTCAGGGTCATTCAGCTCTGAATACGCATTACAAAACTCATAGCCTAAGATAAAGGTTTCAAACCGTTCGACGAACCGCTCTTCGCGTAGTTTCGGATCGCGGTGTAGCTTGCAGAGGGGAGTCGTTTCGATCGGGTGGTCGATAATGTGGTGGGGTTGGATCAGGTGGTGCTCTGCAAACTCCTCAAAGAGATAAGCAATCAACTTTCCGCGGGGGGCATCTTTAATCTTTTCATCTTCGATCTTATCCTTCAGCTTGAGGCGCATGTCATCATCGGAAAGTTTGTCGGGGTCGAGTTTGCCATAAGTTTGGATCGCCTCTTTCATCGACATCCGCTTCCAAGGCGTTTTAAGGTCGATGAGGTGTTCATTTCCTTGCTTATCTTTCCGCATGCCGATCTCTGTCGTGCCATAGAGTTCTTTGGCGAGGTGGGCGAAAAGGTTTTCGGTATGGACCATCACATCGTTGTAGTCCCAGTAGGCGGCGTAGGACTCGAGCATGGTGAACTCAGGATTATGTGTCCGATCGAGTCCTTCATTCCGATACACTTTGCCGATCTCAAAGACCCGAGAGAGTCCTCCCACAATGAGCTTTTTCAAAGAGATCTCAATCGCAATCCGGAGATACATCGTTTGGTGGAGGGCATTGAGCTCGGTGATAAAGGGGCTCGCCTCTGCTCCCCCATAGATGTTTTGCAAAACGGGGGTTTCCACCTCCATGAAACCGGTATCTTCAAAGTAGCGACGGATTTTAGAGACAAGGAGGCTTCGGGTTTTCAGCCGCTCAACACTTTCTGGGTTGGTGATTAGATCGAGCCATCGCTTTCGGTAACGGGTTCCCTTATCGGCTAGCCCACTATGTTTGTCAGGAAGGGGAAGGAGCGTCTTACACAGTAGGGTGACTTCTTTAGCAAAAAGGGTGAGCTCTCCCTTTTGTGTGCGGAAAAGGTGTCCTTCGACACCGACGATGTCACCGAGATCGATCTTCTTTTCGATAAATTTTAAGGGGCGGACTTCACTTTCTTCAGGAAGGCCAGTCACCTTGGTGAGGTCCCGGTTAAACATGATCTGAAGACGGCCCGTTTCATCTTGGGTGTGGCCAAAAGCATTTTTTCCCATCGCGCGGAAAAGGACCAAGCGGCCTGAAATCCTCACCTGATCGGTTTTTCCTTCAGCTGCCTCTTCACTGCTGCCGACTGCTCCTCCCTCAAACTTATCGTGCAGCGCGCGCATCTGGTGAGTGGGGGCATATTTATGGGGGTAAGGGTCAATCCCCATCTCGCGGATTTCCTTGAGCTTTGCCGTCCGGTTCTGAAACTCTTCATAGGTGTGGTACTCAGGGGGTGCAATCTCTTTAACTTCAGTCATGGTATCTCCAATAGGTTAATCACCCATCATAGCAAAGGACTTAAAAACTTTGCAACCGGCTGGGGTAGGGGTAAATTTGACCTCTTAAATTGCTTTTTATAAGCAACTTAAGTTGCTAACCCTGTATTTTGCCCAAAAAGTGGATAAAAAAGCCCTCTATTTTGTCCAATAAATGGATAAAAAAGCCTTGTATTTTATCCAAAAATAGGATATAATCAAGGAAAAGGAGCTAAAGTGATGTTTCGATACATTGAGAAAGAGCTAGAAGAGTGGCGAAAAAAGAAAGAGCATCTTCCCCTGATCCTTAGAGGAGCAAGGCAAATCGGGAAAAGCTATATCATCGAGAAGTTTGGAAAGAAAGCGTTTGATTCTGTGGTTGTAATCGACTTTGAATTTCAACCCGAGTTTTGTGAGTGCTTTGAAACGCTTGATCCTAAAAAGATCCTCAACCGTCTTGAGTTGATATCCGAAAAGAAGATTATCCCTGAAAAAACCCTCCTTTTTTTGGATGAGATTCAGGAGTGTCCTAAAGCGATTATGGCTCTCCGATACTTTAAAGAAAAAATGCCAAAGCTTCATGTCATTGGAGCAGGGTCCCTTCTAGAGTTTGTGTTAGGTGAAGAAGATTTTTCTTTTCCCGTGGGGCGGGTTCAGTTTCTTTTTATGGGACCCCTCTCTTTTTCTGAATTTCTTCTGAATACTGGGAATGAAAGATTAGTAGAGTTCTTAGGGGAAGTTGAAATTAAGGAAGGGGTTCCAGGCGAAGTGCACAAAAAACTCCTTGAGGAGCTCCGTCTTTATTTAGCTCTTGGGGGAATGCCTGCAGTGGTTCAAAAGTACTTGAAAACAAATTCGCTTATAGAGTGTCGTCGGGTGCAGCTCTCTATTCTTCAGGCATATCAAAATGACTTTGGAAAGTATGCTTCAAAGGGAGAGCACCGCCACTTGCAGCTTCTCTTTGAAAAAGCGCCGAAGGTTGTTGCGACCCACTTTAAATATGTGAATGTTTCTGCAGATGTAAAGTCGAGAGAAATTAAAGTTGCACTTGAGCAGCTTTGTTATGCAGGGCTGTTAACGCGCGTTTATGCAACAGCTGCATCGGGCTTTCCTTTATCTGCTCAGATTAAGGAAAACCGCTTTAAGATTTTGTTTCTTGATATTGGTCTTTTGCATACGGCTCATAGGGTAGATATTAATGAGCTTTGGCAAGAAGATCTTTTGCAGATTCACTCAGGAAGGCTTGCCGAACAATTTGTGGGGCAGGAGCTTTTGAATCTAAGAGATTTTTATGAAAGCCCCCAACTTTTTTTCTGGAAGCGGGAGCAGAAAGGGAGTTCAGCAGAAGTAGATTATCTCCTTACCTCGAAGTCTTCTGTTATTCCATTGGAGGTGAAAGCGGGTGCTACCGGGCGCTTACGTTCCATGCATCAATTTATGGAGAAGAAAGGCTCCCCTCTCGGCGTAAAAGTTTCCATGGCTCCTTTGAGTAGAGATGGGAATATCCTTTCAGTCCCTCTATATATGGTTGACCAGATTCATCGCCTGGTCCGCTAGAGACTTCCAACCAAGGACGTTTCCTAGAGTCCGTTTTTGATCCTCATTGCCGCCATAGATGAGATATCCCTCTTTAGGAGAGGCTCCGGCGAGGTTGCACCAGTGTTCTAGGCCAGAGAAAAAATCGGAGTTGATTGTTTTACCCGACTTGATTTCGATCGGAATAAGTTTTTCTCCATGCTCGACCAAGCAGTCAATCTCATGCCCTTGTTGGTCTCTCCAAAAATAGAGGCTAGGACGCCTTCCTATATTGTAGCTAGCCTTCATCAGCTCAGAAAAAACAAAAGATTCAAAAATACCGCCCCGCAAATAGTGAGTGGATAGCTGAGAAGGAGAGCGAATGTCGAGGAGGTGGCATAAAAGTCCCGTATCATAGAAGTAGAGCTTAGAGGTTTTTACGAGCCGCTTGTTAAAGTTTTTGAAGTGAGGAGTAATAGGAAAGGTGATAAAGCTTGCCTCTAGTATGTTCAACCAGGACTTGGCTGTATTATGAGAAATGCCACAGTCATTGCCAAGCGAAGTGAGGTCGATCAGTTGGCCGCAGCGTGCTGCACACATTTTCATAAAGCGCTGAAAAGTGCCAAGGTCATGGATGTTGGTAATAGCCCGAAGATCTCGCTCTACATAGGTTTGAATGTAGTTGTCATACCACGGATAAGGCTCAACATCTCGTGTATAAAGGGGAGGGTAAAAACCTCGATAAAGGGTTTCCTCTAGGCTGGGAGTTTTCTCCCTTTCTGCCAAACTTAAAGGGAGGAGATGGAGCATTGCAACCCGACCAGCAAGTGATTGGGTAATTTTTTCCAAAAGGAGGAAGTGTTGCGATCCGGTCAGGATAAATTGCCCTGGAATCTGATCCTCATCAACAATTTCTTGCAAATAAGAAAAAAGTTCAGGGACCAACTGCGCTTCATCAAAGATCACCTTCTTTCGATACTTTTCAAGAAACCCTCTTGGGTCTTTTTGAGCAAAGGCCCGCGTATCGAGATTCTCTAAAGAAACATAGTCATATTCATCCTTGAAAAGCCCCTTGATAAGGGTGCTTTTCCCCGATTGTCTCGGGCCGGTGAGGGCGAGGATGGGGAAGCCCTTAATGAGCTTTAAAATTTCCTTTTCGATGAGGCGCGGGATCATAGTTCCTCTCCTATTTCCTTCACTATAAACTATTACTGATTTTTTTTGCAATTTGGAAATTGAATTTCCAATTTTCTAAAAAGTAGAGGTGGGGTCGATGTCGACCAGGAGGCGGATCGAGCGGGGGAGGGGAAATCCCTCCCGGGTCTCCTTAATCAAGGAGGAGAGAAAAAGGGGGTTGGGACCCTTGATCAGGAGCTTAAAGCGATAATTATTTTTGATTTTGGCATAGCCGCAGGGGATGGCCGGATAGAGGGTATAGGCTGGGGGGAGTTTTTGGAGGAGAATTGCATGGAATTCCGCAGCAATATGCTGAACATGGGACTCGTTTTTCCCTGAAAAAACCAGCTTGGCCAAACGGGCAAAGGGAGGGAAGCCAAAGAGCTCCCTTGCCTCCACCTCTTCTTTGAAAAAAGTGACATAATCCTCTTTCGATGCATGGTGGAAAATGGGATGTCCCTTCATCGAGGTTTGGACGATCACTTCTCCCTTTAAATCGCCCCGTCCCGATCGCCCTGAGACCTGTGTGAGGAGCTGGAAAACATTTTCAGCGGAGCGGAAGTCGGGAAGGTTGAGCGCCCCATCGGAGTTCAAAACACCGACCAAAGTGACAGCAGGAAAATGGAGCCCTTTAGCGATCATCTGCGTGCCGATCAAGATGTCGGCTTTCCCCGAGCGGAACTGTTTGAACAAAAGATCATGACTTCCCTTATGGCGAGTCGTGTCGGCATCCATCCTCAGCGTCCGCACATCGGGGAAGAGGGCGTGGAGGGTTCTCTCCACCTGCTCGGTCCCGACTCCCTTGAAGCTGAGGGTGGCTGATTCCTTACAAGAGGGACAGGTCTTGGGCGGAGGAGCTAAAATAAACGAGCACAAGTGGCAGGCGAGGTGGTTGGTCTTTTTGTGGAAGGTTAAGCTCACCGAGCAGTGAGGGCACTTGACACTTTCACCGCAGCCGGCGCACATTTGGAAAGAGTGATAGCCCCGCCGGTTGAGAAAGAGGAGGGTTTGCTCTCCCTTAGATAACCGGTCTTTAATCGCATCGATCAATGCTGAGCAGAAAAGGATGAACCCCTCCGATTTGGTATATTCCACCTTCATATCGATCAGTTTGACTGAGGGAAGGGAAGCATCGGTGGCCCGTTTTTTCAAAGTGGTGAGGGTATACTTTCCCTTCTGTGCATTGGCATAACTTTCGATCAAGGGGGTGGCACTTCCCAAAACAACCGTTGCCCCATGAAGTTTTCCCCGCATAATCGCCACATCGCGTGCGTGGTAACAGGGCTCTTCATCGGTTTGCTTGTATGAAGACTCATGCTCCTCATCGACAATAATAAGTCCCAAGTTTTGAACCGGGCTAAAAATGGCTGAGCGAGCTCCCACCACAATGGGAATTTCCCCTTTGCGGATTCCATGCCATATGTCAAACCGCTCCCCATCGCTCAGGCGGTGGTGCAAGATCCCCATCTTATCGGTAAAGCGGGACTTAAGCCGCTCGATCGTCTGCGAAGTCAGAGCAATTTCAGGGACAAGTAAAATGACCCCGAGTCCCATCTGCCGCGCCGCTGCAATCGCCTGCAAGTAGACCTCTGTTTTTCCACTTCCCGTCACCCCATGAATCAGGTGGGTCTGAAAAGACTTCAGCGTTCCCACGATCTTTTCAAGAGCCTCTTCTTGTTCTCCATTGAGCTTTTTGGGTTTTGTCGGAAAAAACTCCATTTCTTCCAAAGGGGAACGGTCGATCTGCATCTTTTCCACTTTTACGATCCCCTTCTTTTCGAGCGTGGTGACGGGGCTTTTTGAAACCTGCGCCACTTCTAAAAGCTCACTCAATAAAAGCCCTTGCGGCTTTTTTATCAGCGCATCCAAAACCCGCGCCTGCGAGGCATGTTTTTCACGTAAAGTCTCAATCAGCTCTCCCACCTTTTTCGGAGGAAGAAGGCGGCGGACAAAAAGTTGCTCTTTTTCTCCTATTTCCTTCCGAATCGTGGCGGGCAAAAGAACTTTCAGCGCCTTTCTCAGCGAGGTGCAGTAGTAGCGGCTGATCCAGTCGGCCAGCTCAAAAAGCTTAGGGCTAATGAGGCGCTCCTCAGAAAGGATCTCCCGAACCGGCTGGACCTTGGCAACAGAAGGCTCTTTTTTGATCGCGACGATGGTCCCTTTCCGGAGGGAGTTTTGGACGGGGACCAGGACGCGGGTCCCCACCTCCACCTCCTCTTCCAGGGCGTAGTCGAGGGGCTGGTCGAGCCCCTTATCTAGGATGACGGCAGCAAATGAGCCTTCTTTCATTCTTTAAGTCGACTTTTGGTTTCTTCCCAAGGAAAGGTTTTTTCTTGTCCTTTATCAATGCAGTCTAAAATTTCTTGAGCTGCTTCAGCAAGCTTTTGATCACCTTCTACTGCTTCGGGGTATTCATCCATAAATGATCCTTTTAAATATTCGGTAGTTTGCCGATTGTATTGCATATGACATTCCAAAGGGCCCGTTTGAGATACGGGTCCTTGTAGTATAGAGAAAGGTCGGGCAAAAGGAGGAGAGGAACTTTCCCAAGTGTTCGGACCTTTTGTTGCGGCGTTTCTTGATAAAAGGAGAGGAGCTCCTTGTTTCCAAAAATAAGAGCATCGGGAGCCAATATGAGTTTCAGGTTTTCCGACTCGAGAAAGAGATCCCATTTCTTCTGAGGTTCGACCTCCACAATCCGACAGGTTCCATAGGTCAAATCGATTGCTTTAGCGATATTGGTCACAAAGGAGCGGTAGGGAGCTCCCTGGAAAAGGATCGGAAAGGTGGGGGTCTCCTGCTTTTCTTTCCACGCCTCTTTAACCCTCTTAGCCTTGTGATCGGGAGGGACCGTATCATGGACATACAGATCTGGTGCCACTTCTTTCAGGATCTTCAACGTTCCAGAAAGGGATTCTGAAGAGGGCTTAGGCTGCGGCTTGAGTTCGAACGCTTTTTTCTTTGGAGGGGGAGGGGGCTGCTTCACTTCAGGAGTGGGTGGTGGCGCGACCACTTCTTTTGGCGGTGGAGGAAGCTCAACCTTCGGGGGAAGCTTAGAGAGCGTCGTCAAATTCTCTCTGCTGTCTTGGCCCTTTCTATGGAAATCTCCATTGTTGCCCTGCTTCAAGAGCCCGCTTTGGGGCTCTTTCCATCGGGCGCCTTGGAGACCTCTCATAGAAAGAACCCTTCCATCAGATATAATATGACGATGCTCTCTAGGAAGTTTTTCCTGGATGTAGGCAAGGGTGTCGCTGACAAGGGCAAAATAATCGTTCATGTCCACCATTTAACCACAGATCACTTGGAACTGCAACACGGGTTATATGCAGAGATAAATTTCCCTTTGGCGTATTTCAAAATTTTCTGATCTTTAGTGACCAAAACAGCATTTTCTTCGAATGCGGTTGCAATAAGCAAACGGTCTAAAGGGTCCCCATGAACTTCACCTAGCAGTTTGGTGCTCTGGATGGCGATTTTTGGTGTGATAGTGGAAAGTTGAATGCCAGGAATATCTAAAGCTTGTTCCACCCAGTCTAGTGCTCTGTCAACCCTAAGAATTAGGATATCTTGATTTATCTTTTTCCGGCTGGCTTCATGTTCGATCTCACAAACTTATAAAAGTTTAGATTCGATCTCCACACTTTACCAGCCAAAAAAAATCTCAACCAATCTATCCTAATTCTTAGGGTTGACAGAGCACTAGAGTGTCCATATCTATTTTAATCCATTTTTTTTCAACAAGCATACCGATTTCCCAAACAGACATCGAAGAGACTAAAATGCTATTGGCTTCTAATGCTCTTTCGAAAGCGCGCTGGAAAGGCTTCTGTAACTTAGGATCTCCAACCATTGCCCAAATCCAAATTTGTGTATCTATTAAAAGTTTGTGTTTTTTGAGCTCTTTAAGAATCGGCATCCCAACTCTCCTTAATAGGATTCACGATATTTCCTTTTGTATGGACCGTTCCTTTTAGCTTCCCAAAGCTCTCTTCTTTTTTTTCTTTATGGGGGTTAGTTTAGCAATGGGAACATTTCTTTTAGTGATGATTACCGGTCTGCCTGTCTTTTTTACTGTTTCCATAATTTGAAGACAGTGGGTCTTGAATTGACCCGCAGGAATTGTATTGGGTGACATATGAGCACCTCCTTATTTTTTGCGCCCATGGTCATATTAAACATTCAAATAAAAATATAATCGATTGAAAAAAGAGAAGCTTATGAAATAGATTCAAAAATGCCTTCGACTTCAACAGCGCTTCCTAAGGGGAGAGAGTTGGCGCTGACAGCGATGCGGGTATGACGCCCTTTCTCTCCAAATAGATCGACAATCAAATCAGAAGCGCCATTCATTACTATAGATTGGCTTTGAAAATCATCTGTTGATTGAATAAATCCGCTCAAACGAACGCAACGCTTGACGCGGCTTAAGTCTCCTTCGCAAGCGATGCTTAATTGACTGAGGATATTTAAGGTACAGAGCCTAGCTGCTTCCCGTCCTTCTTCAACCGTAAGTTCACGCCCGACCTTGCCAGCAAACTGGATCTTCCCTTCTAGTATAGGCAGCTGTCCTGAGATAAATATTAATGAACCTACCTGCATAAAGGGAACGTAGTTAGCAACAGCCGCTGGTTGAGGGGGAAGTTTGATTCCAAGCTGTTGGAGGCGATCGTTAGGTTTCAATGTGTTCATAGGTTGCCATTTGTGAATATTGATTGATATTAAATTGATAGTCATCAATCACGGAGAGGATTTTACTCTTCGTTAGCTCTTTTATACTTTTAATTTTATAGGAAATATCTTTGATTAATTCTTTTTGGAGGGTCCTTACAAATTTAGCATAGCGATAGGGGACTTTATCAAAACAAACGAGATTATGATAGGAGGTATAGAACTCTTTGTAATGATCCATAAGAAAGTCTTCGATCTCTCGTTGTAAAATGAAGTGCTTCCAGTTGGGGTTAGTGAGTTCGGGATAATTTTCTAAGGACATAATTGCGATCGCTTCGGTATCGATTTTTCGGTTTTTTTCAAAGATAGGGAGGGCTACATCCCAGTTATCCTCAAATTTATCTAAGTATTTGTTAAGGAGGTAGCAGTCTTCAAAGCAGCAGTTGATTCCCTGTCCAAAAAAGGGAGTCATACTATGGGCACTGTCCCCCATGATTAGGACCTTACCTTCAAGTTGCCACTGCCCCCCAGTTGTTGTCACAAAAGATCCCATAGGATTATTTATCATTTCTTCGACTAAATCGGGAATGAGGGGGCAAACATCGCCAAACTCTTGTTGAAAAAAGGAGCGAATCGTTTCAGGATTCTTTAAGATGTTTTTGAAACTTTTAGTCCCATCTTTCGGCAGCAGAAGAACAGAGGTAAAGGAACCTTCATAATCGGGTTGGGCAACGAGCATAGAGTTTTGCCTTGGCCACATGTGCATGGCTTCAAGCTCTAATGCTTCTGCTAGAGAAGCGGGGACTTTAAGGGCTTTATATTCATAATTAAAAGGGTGTTTAACAAAAGAAGTTCCAGAGGTTTGTTCGATGTACTCTCTAACAGAGGAGTGGACCCCATCGCATCCTACGAGAAGTGTTGTTGGAACTGTGTACTCCTCTTGCGTTATTTCGTCTATAAAGGAGGCCTTTTTTGATTTGAGGTCAAAGGAGAGAAACCTTTGGTTGAAATGGATTTTTACTGCATTAAAGGTTCTCGCCTTGCTGAGGAGATGTTTATGGAGATCGGAGCGGGCGACGGTATTAATGTAGGTATCATCACCCTTTCCATAGGGAAGGTCAATAAGGGCTCCATCTAGGAGATGAATCACCCTTTTCTTCATAGGAATAGAGCGAGACAAAATGTTTTTATCGAGTCCAATTTCAGATAAAGCTAAGAGACCTCTTACAGAGAGATCTAAGCTCATGGCTCGCCCACTGCCATCATACTTATAGTAGGTAACATCGGGATCGGGGCGAAAATCATAGATGGTTACGGTATACCCTCTTTTTGCGAGGTAAATAGATAGCATGAGACCTGTGAGGCCTGCGCCAATAATTGTAACACTTTTTTTCTGAGAGTTCACTTTGTAGCCTCCTTAATTCCTTGAATTAATTTAAAGATATCCTCCTCATTATTAAAGTAATGTGTTGAAATTCTCAAACCACCAAGGTTTGAGGTATAGCGGAGTGAGATATAGATTTTTTTCTTGAGCAATTGGTTTGCTAAAGCTAAATCTTTTTCGGGGTCATTAAAATAGCTGAAGACGGTAATTCCCGACCTTAAGTCTCCATCTTCTTTTGTCACCTTAGAAACATTGAGTTTATTCAGCTCTTGGTGAAGCAAATTTGTTAGCTCCCGTATCCTCTTTTCTACGTTGCGAATCCCGATTTGGTTGACAAGGGCCAAAGATTTTCCAAGCCCAATGGCTCCAGGATAATTAGAAGTTCCTGCAATTTCGAAACGTTTGGCTGTCCTCAAGAATTTAAAATTATCAAATGGGGTAATGGAGGGGGTTCTAAAATAGGTTCCCCACCCCCCTTCTGGATCTTCTGTTGCTAAGTAGCCATATGAGTCGGGTTCAAGGGTGTCTAAGACCTTATCAGAAAGGCACATCACACCGCAGCCAAAAGGGGAATTGAGCCATTTATGTCCCCCAGCGATATAAAAATCGACATATTGATGGCTTAAGTCAACATCTAAAGCTCCCATTTCATGAACCCCATCGACGACAAGCCAAATATTTTTCTCTTTGCAAAGCTTTCCCAGGGCTTCTATATCAATGCGATGTCCTGTACACCACTGCACGGAAGAGGTGCAAATCACCTTTGTTTTTTCATCGATAAGCTCTGCAAAATCTTCTACCGTTAGCTTACTATCTTTTGTTTTGACTTCTTTGATAGTGAGGTTGATTTTTTCTTGTTTTTTCATCCAAGGGATCGAAACCTGCAGGAATTCTGTATCAGGAATCAGAATAGTATCACCTTCTTCAAGAGGGATGGTGTTGGCTGCAATATTAAGGCCGTGCGTTGTGCTCTCAACAAGGCAAATGTTTTTAGTAGGGACATTAAGAAGTTTTGCAGCCTCCTCAATGGGTTCTAAGCGCATTTTATCCATCTCGATATGATGGAGTGAGGCATCTTTGGCTCTACAGTAAAGGGCCATATCTAAAAAATTTTCAATAGCTGCTTTTGCTGATGTTGGAATTAAGCTCACACAGGCTGCATCTAAAAAGACCTTATCATTTAAGCCAGGAAAGAGTTTTCTCGCTTCTGAAGCGGTTAATTTTTTTTCTGTGTTTAGGGTTGTTGTCATTGATTACCACCTTAATTTAAAAACAAGAGATCGTTAATTTTATACCTAAGAGAAATAAAACCGATGACATGATGATCATCATCGGCTTTCTTAACTTTAGAACAAGGATATTTCTTAATTTACTATGTGAAAGTAACAAAGAGACACCCCCAAACCACAAGAATCCAATCACCACAATTTCAATCCAGTAGGCAAACTTAAGAAAAGTGGGGTCGTTAGGGTTGGTGTAAGAGGAAAAAATGGCTAAAAAGAAAACTAAAGCGAGAGGATTTAATACATCTACTAAAAAACCTTCTTTGATGTGGTGAAAATAAGATAGAGAACGGTTTTTTTCTTTTGAAGTATCGGGAGCTCTCTTTGCTTTTTTTTCAAGAAAAAGAAACTTTATGCTTAAGTAGATCAAATAGATCCCTAACAACACGTTCAAGATACTGAGCAGCCTCGGGCTATTTTGTAGGAAGCTAAGTCCTGCTAACGAATAAAAGGCTTGAAAAGCAATCCCACACGTGGTTCCAACAGCTGTAAGAAATCCAGCTCTTGAAGAGATGCTTAAGCTGTTTTTTGCAATGACCGCTAAAGAGGGGCCTGGTGAGATAACAGCAAGTAGATAAGATAGTCCTAATAGAAAAAAAATAGTTTCCTCAGTTGATTGTTTTAGCAACTTTTAGTTAATTGAGATTAACTATAAATGACATTTTTTTTTTATTGCAAGAAAAAATTGGTGTTCAATTTTCGGTGGTGGGATTTTCCGGGACAATTTACTCTGGAGGTTTAACGAGGAGGCAAAGGTGATATCTTTAGAGCTGAAAAAGGAATACTACAGCGCTTTAGTTGCAAGAAATTCCGACTATGATGGGACCTTTTATGTAGGGATAAAAACGACAGGTGTTTTCTGTCGGTCGGTTTGTCCTGCGCGGAAGCCAAAATTTGAGAACTGTGAATTTTTTGAAAAAGCTGAAGAAGCGCTTTTAGCGGGATTCCGTCCTTGCAAACGGTGTCATCCACTTTCTCAGCCTGATCAAGCCCCTGAAGTTGTTCGCAGGCTTATTGAAGCTGTGGAGCAGCATCCCGAAAAAAGATGGAAAGAAAAAGACTTCCGCATGTTATCGACCAATGCCGTTCAAGCATCGAGGGTTTTTAAAAAGAGGTTTGGAATGACCTTTGTTGCTTATGCGCGAGCTCGCCGAATGGGAATAGCCCTTAAACAAATTAAAGAGAAGGGACCCGTTATTGATGCACAACTAGAAACAGGTTATGAGTCAGGAAGTGGATTTCGTGATGCTTTTTCTAAAATTATGGGGTTTCCTCCTGCAAGGTCTGAAGAGGTAAATCTTTTTAAAGCTGATTGGATCGATACGCCTCTTGGCCCGATGGTTGCGATTGGAGGTGAAGAGGCTCTTTATCTACTTGAGTTTGTCGGTCGTCGTGGACTAGAAAAAGAAGTGGAAAGACTTCGAAAAAAAATGAAAGTGACAATTGTACCCGGTCAGTCTCCTCCCCTTCAGTCAATAAAAAAGGAGCTAGGCCTTTATTTTAAAGGTTGCTTAGAGAACTTTCATACTCCAATAAAGCTCATCGGTTCTCCTTTTCAAATGAAGGTATGGCTGGAGCTGCAGAACATTCCAATAGGGGAGACCCGCTCTTATGCTGATATGGCAAAAGCTTTGGGGGTGGAAGGAGCTGCACGGGCCATTGGAAGAGCTAATGGGAGCAATCAGCTAGCCATTATCATCCCTTGCCACCGCGTTATAGGTGCCAGTGGAGAGCTTACCGGGTATGCGGGTGGCCTAGCCCGAAAAAGGTGGCTCCTTGCTCATGAAGGTAAAACCTCCCAAAAAAGTTTCTGATTTTTTCGGAGTATACTCCGGAAATGTCGGTAAAAACCGGAATATACTCCGAAAAATGAATAAAACAGGTTGATTTTCTGTAAAAAATGGAGTATACTCCAGAAATATCAGTAAACAATGGAGTAGGCATGCTTCCCCGACTAAGGCGATTTTCGACTAAACAGAGCTTTTTTCTCTTTGGCCCCCGTGGAACTGGGAAGAGTACCTTGCTCAAGCAGTCCTTCAATCAAGACGAGTGTTTGTGGTTAGACCTTTTAGACTCAAGTGTTGAAGAGCGGTTTTTTAATAAGCCCGATGAGCTCTATGCGATTGTAAAGGCGCTGCCTCCTAAGGTAAAATATGTCATTGTTGATGAGGTGCAAAAGGTTCCAAAACTGCTCGATGAAGTGCACCGTCTGATCGAAGATGAAGAGGTTGATAAGGTCTTTATCTTAACGGGGTCGAGTGCAAGGAAGCTAAAAAGAGATGGGGCCAACTTACTTGCGGGTCGCGCTTTTGTCTATCATCTCCACCCCTTTTCTTGCTTTGAGCTCAAAGAGCGGTTCGATTTAGAAAAGGCTCTCCATTCAGGAACTCTCCCTCGAGTTTTTAGCCTTCAAGGAGAAGAGGAAGAAAGGGCTTTTTTACGCGCGTATGCCGATACTTACCTTAAAGAGGAAATTGCAAATGAGCAGCTCGTTAGAAAATTGCAACCTTTTCGCCGCTTTCTTGAGGTTGCGGCGCAGTGTAATGGGAAGATCATAAACTATGCCAATATTGGAAGAGATGTGGGGATCGATGACAAAACAGCTAAAGAGTATTTTTCCATTTTAGAAGATACGATGTTGGGGTTTTTCTTAGAGCCGTTTCATAACTCTTTTAGAAAACGGCTAGTTGGCAAGCCGAAGTTTTACTTTTTCGATCCTGGTGTTGTTCGGACCCTTTCTAGACGCCTTTCGGTTCCTTTGACGCCCCAAACAGCGGCTTATGGAGAGGCTTTTGAGCATTTTATTTTATTAGAGATCAACCGTTTAGGGAGTTATTTTCAGCCCGACTATCGCTTTTCTTTTATCCGGACAACCTCTGATGTTGAGGTCGATTTAGTGGTAGAAAGGCCGGGCAAACCTCTTCTCTGTATTGAGATAAAAAGTGGTGAGGCGGTTGACGAGGTAAGTCTACGCTCCTTCATTAAGATCACCAAAGAGATTCCCGACTGTGAGGCGATCGTTTTAAGTCAGGATCGCTTCATGAAAAAGTTTGAGCATGTCGCCTGCTACCCCTGGAAACAGGGGATCGAAGAGATCTTCCCAGAAATTAATTGACGACAATTAAACATAAGATTAACAATGCAGGCGTTGTTTCTTTAAACAAGGAGAGTCTTATGGTTACAGAAATTAACGATTCAGTAGAAAACTTTGATGCTTACAATGTTGAAGAGGAGCAAGGCTCTTCTTGGAATGGGCGCCATGTTACCCTAACTGCAGGAAACAATGCCCCAAATATCGTGCTATGCGGAGAAAATTGTAGCGCTCATGGAGACTACTCTTTTGACATGAATATTGGTGAGGATGGTTTGGAGGTAGAAGGTGAAGTTGGAATCTCCAGTGAAGATAGAGATGTAAGATTTTCAGTACAAGGTGGGGTTGATGTCGATAAAGACGGAAATGCTAATGCTTCTGGCGGTATTCACTTAGAGGGTAGCTTTTAGATGAAAGCGACCTCGGCTTTCTTTTTCTTTATATTAAGCCTACTTATCTTTGGCTTTTCTTGTAGTAGTAAAGACTATGTTGAATTGCCTGTGGGTTTTAATGCTGGCAAAATTCCGATCATTGAGGTGCAAGTTGAGAATAACTCTTATCTGTTAGGAATAGATCTTGGAACTTTTTTGGAGCTTAAGATCCGCTCCTCCCTCTTAGAATCTATAAATAAAAAGTTTTTAGGGACAGACTTTTGGGAGATCTATGATGGCTCTAAATTTGTGTGTCCCAACTACCAGGTTCCTAATGTGAAAATTGGCAATTTAGCATTTAAAAATGTGGTTGCTACAGCCTACCCCGAAGATAAGGAAGCTAAAACAACCATTTGGGAAAATCCTAAGGAAGGCGTTTTTTATAAAAAGGTTGGAGTGCTAGGGAGAGGTTTTTTTCAGAAAAGCAGCCTCCTCTTTGATTTCAAAAAATCAAAAGTGATTATTTCGAACAACATTAGCAAACTAAAGAAAAACGGGTATGACCTCGAATCGTTCATAAAGCTCCCATTTACTAAAAACAAGTTTGGGATTCTTGTGAATGTAACAACAGATATCGGAGATAAAACCCTGCTTCTTGATACGGGGTTTACTTACACCATGCTTCACGAGCATGAGTATCCAAGTGATCGGGAAAAAGAGACGAGCTACCAGGGCTTCCTCTGTCTTGACTCCAATCATTTTGCTATTAATGGGGTTGACTTTGGGAAGAAAAAGCTCTACTTCTTAAAGCTTTCAGAAAAACTCAGAGAAATCGATGGGTTTTTAGGGATGGACTTCATCAAGCACCATGTCATGTATATCGATTTTCCCAATAAACTTCTCTATATTCAGCCTCCTCAGGAGAAAAGGGCATCCACATAAGGCTCGGGAGAAAAGGGGAGAAAGTCGTCCTCTTTTTCGCCGATGCCGATAAAGCGGATGGGGATCCCCATTTGGTGGTAGATCGATAGGATAATGCCCCCTTTGGCTGAGCCGTCGAGCTTGGTGAGAATGAGGCCGGTTAAGGGGGTAAATTCATTAAAGATTTTGGCTTGGTCGAGGGCATTTTGCCCCGTTGTCGCATCGAGAACAAGGTAGATCTCATGGGGGCCATCGGGGACCACTTTCTCAACGGTCCGTTTAATTTTGGAAAGCTCGTTCATCAGGTCGGTCTTCGACTGGAGGCGGCCGGCGGTGTCGGCGATGACAACGTCATGCCCCCGCGCTTTGGCGGCGGTCACTGCATCGAAAATGGTTGCCGAGGGATCGCCTCCTGACTTTCCTTTGATGCAGTCGAGCTTGAGTTTGTCTGCCCAGGTCCCAAGCTGTTCGATGGCGGCGGCGCGGAAGGTGTCGCCGGCAGCAAGCATCACTTTTTTGCCCTCTTCTTTATAGAGGCGGGCGAGTTTGGCGCAGGAGGTGGTCTTTCCACTTCCGTTAACGCCCACAATGAGGATCACCTTGGGTCCTTCCTTGGCCTCTTTCCCCTGAACATGGGGGGGCTTATGGAGGATCTCCTTGGCGTGATTTTGCATCGTTTTGATCGGGTTATCGGAGCGGCGGACATGTTCGACAAACTCAAGGGCGAGGGTGCTCCCGAGGTCTGCCTCGAAAAGGACCTGTTCAAGCTCATCCAACGTCTCTTCGTCGAGGGGTTTGCGAAGAACAGCCCGCACCTTATCGCCCAAAAGGGAACGGGTTCGAGAAAAGGCTTTCCGAATTTTGTTAAGTCCTGACTTTAAAAGGCTAAACATGATTCCCCAAAATTTTCGTTGATCGATATTCAATCGTATCACATATAGGAATTATGAACACTCATGAGTATCAAGCGAAAGAAATTTTAAAAGAGTATGGAATGCCCATCCCTGAGTTTGGGGTGGCGGGGAATGCTGCGGAAGCAGAGCAAATCAGTTCCTTTCTAGGACTTAACGAGGCGGTCGTTAAGATCCAGGTCCATGCCGGCGGCCGGGGAAAGGCGGGGGGCGTCAAGTTTGCCAAGAGTAAAGATGAGATTATCGATACGGCGAAAAAACTCATCGGTATGAAGATGGTGAACAACCAGACGGGCCCTCAAGGGATCGTTGCGCAAAAGGTGCTCATTACGGAGCCGGTGGACATTGCCAAAGAATACTATTTGGGGGCGATCATCGACCGGGAAAATAAGGAGGCGATCCTCATCGCTTCCCCTGAAGGGGGAATGGAGATCGAGGTGGTTGCCGAAAAAACCCCCGAGAAAATCTTAAAGCTTCCGATTGGCCTCGATGGAAAGGTGAGGCCCTATCACCTTTTAAGGCTAGCCAATTTTATGGGATGGAAAGGGGAAACGGCGAAAGCTGGGATGAGAACGGCGGCAGCACTCGCTAAGGCCTTTATCGAAACCGACGCTTCTCTTTTAGAGATCAACCCCCTTGTTGAGACGGGGAAAGGGGAGATTTGGGCGGTCGATGCGAAGCTGAGCGTCGATGACAATGCCCTCTTTCGTCAGAAGGAGATTGCGAGCTTTTATGACCCAATGCAGGTTTCTGAAAACGAAGTTTCAGCGAAAGAACATGACCTTGCCTACATCTCTTTAGAGGGAAATATTGGGTGTATGGTCAATGGGGCGGGACTTGCGATGTCGACGATGGATATCATCCATCATTACGGCGGCAAGCCGGCCAACTTTTTAGATGTGGGGGGGAGTGCCGACAAGGAAAAAGTGGCTGCGGGGTTTAAGATCATTTTAGCCGATCCCAACGTCAAAGTGATTCTCGTCAACATCTTTGGGGGGATCATGAACTGTGCGACGATTGCTCATGGAGTGATCGCTGCATCGAAAGAGATTGGGATGAAAGTGCCCCTTATTGTGAGACTTGAGGGGACCAATGTGGAAGAGGGGCGCAAAATCTTAAAAGAATCGGGCCTTGCCATTATCTCTGCAGAGGGGATGGCCGATGCTGCCGAAAAGTCGGTCGCAGCCCTTAAGGGAGGGAAGTAGATGGCGATTCTGGTCGATAAAAACACCAAGGTGATCACCCAAGGAATTACAGGGCGGGCAGGGCAGTTTCATACCGAGCAGTGCATTGCTTATGGCTCCCAATTTGTTGGAGGGGTCACTCCTGGGAAAGGGGGGCAGGAGATCTTTGGCCTTCCCGTCTTCGATACCGTCTATGAGGCGAAGGAAAAGGTAAATCCCGATGCAACGATGGTGTTTGTCCCACCTCCTTTTGCAGCAAACTCGATCCTTGAGGCTGAAGATGCGGGGATTCCACTCATCGTGTGCATTACCGAGGGGATTCCAATCCGCGACATGCTTGAGGTGTCAAGGGTGATGGAGCGCTCAAAAACCTCTCGTTTGATCGGTCCCAACTGCCCCGGAGTGATCACTCCTGATGGGTGCAAAATTGGGATCATGCCAGGGTACATTCATAAGAAGGGGAAGATTGGAATTGTCTCCCGCTCGGGAACACTGACTTACGAAGCGGTATGGCAAACGACCCAAAATGGATTGGGTCAGTCGAGCTGTGTTGGGATTGGAGGAGATCCCCTAAATGGAACGAATTTTATCGATGTTTTAGAACTATTTGAAAAAGATTCTGACACAGCCGGCATTTTCTTGATTGGGGAGATTGGGGGAAACGCTGAAGAAGAGGCGGCCGCTTGGATCAAGGCCCATTGCAGCAAGCCTGTTGGGGGCTTTATCGCAGGTGTAACGGCTCCTCCCGGACGGAGGATGGGACATGCTGGAGCGATTGTCTCTGGCAGAAAAGGGACTGCAGAAGGGAAGATGGAGGCTTTAAGAGATGCAGGCGTTCATGTTGCGGAGTCTCCAGCGGACATCGGCGCCACGATGCTAAAAGCAATGCAATGAAAATACCGGTTAAGATTTCTCCATTTTTCTTTGTGACAGCGGGGCTGATCGGCTGGATCAATACCATGCAGACCTCCCACCCTTTTATCCTCACCCTCATTTGGATTGGAGTGATTTTTGTTTCGATCCTCGTCCATGAGTATGGCCATGCCCTTACCTCCCGCTACTTTGGGCAAAAACCCCGAATCCAACTTGTTGCTTTTGGAGGGCTCACCTACCCGGAAGGGCCTCGCCTCTGCGGCTGGCGGGAGTTTTTAGTCGTCTTAAATGGTCCGATTTTTGGATTTCTCCTTTTTCTTTGCGCCCTTTTTCTTCTATCGACCGAGTTTTTTGAGAATCCCTATATTCTCTACACACTAAAAATCTTGACCTGGGTTAACCTCTTTTGGACGGTGGTCAATCTCCTTCCTGTGATGCCCCTTGATGGGGGGCAACTTCTCCGTGTTGTTTTTGAGTCAATCTGCGGCGCTAAAGGAATCAAGTATGCAACCTTCACCAGTATGTTCCTCTCTGTTGGGTTTAGTATCACCTTTTTCTTTATCGGCTACTTTCTTATTGGAGCGATCTTTTTCCTCTTTGCCTTTCAGAATTTTAACGCTTGGAAACAGTCGCGGGTGATGACCGAAAGTGACCGGAACGACGACCTTACCGGTAAGCTCAAAGAGATCGAAGACCACCTCAATGCGAACCAAAGAGAAGAGGCAATGCCCAAACTTGAAGAGGTGCGTGAAAAGGCAAAGAAGGGGATGATTTTCAATCTCACCACCCAGTACTTGGCCTCTCTTAAAGCGGAGAAAAACGACCATCAAGCGGTCTATGACCTTCTCAAGCCGATCAAAAGCCACCTCAACCCCGAGTCCAAGATCTACCTGCATCAGGCGGCCTATGAGGTGAAGGATTATCCCCTTGTCATCGAGCTGGCAGGCCCTGCCTTTCAGCTTCTTCCCAACCCCCAGATTGCTGTCCGTAGCGCTGAAGCATGTGCAGCCCTTTCCCAGGTTGAACCAGCTGTCGGCTGGCTCCACGCCGCCCAAAAAGCGGGCATCGAAGACCTCTCACCGATCGTGGCTAAAGAGGCCTTCAATAATATTCGAAATAACCCTGATTTTAAAGTCTAAGTCCTATTCTGCTCTTAGGGAGTAGAACTTCATCATTTGCCCTTGGCGGATGAGGAGGAGGATCCGCTGCCCTGACTTCACATTCTGGAGGGCATCGTTAAACTCGGTGACGTTGGTCACCTTCTGGTGGTTCACCGCCATGACGAGGGAGCCAGGCTGGATCCCCGAGCGACTTGCAGGAGAGTCAGGCTCGATTGAAACAACAATCACCCCTTGGTCATCTTGGTGGAGGCGGTACTTTTGGATGTTTTGGTTCGTCAGGTTGTCGACTGAGATCCCTAGGTGGCGTGAAGCAGTCGTGCTCGAAACGAGGGTATTGGCCCCATAGGTTCCTAGCGTCACGGGGATGGTCATCATCTTTCCATTGCGGTTAACGGTGAGCTTTACGACGGTTCCTGGAGGGAGAAGGACCACATCGTTTCGGAGTTGGCCGGGACTTTTTATCGTATTTCCGTTGAGTTTGGTGATGATATCTCCTTGCTGAAGACCTGCTTTTTCAGCAGGGGAGTCTTCAACGACATCGACGACGAGAGCTCCCTGAGTGGTTTTTGTTCCAAACGCTTCAGCGAGGTCATTGTCAATGGGCTGGAGGGAGACACCGAGGAAACCGCGGGTGACGACTCCATTTTCTACAAGTTGGTGTTTGATATTTTGAAGGATGTTACTCGGAATTGCAAAACCGATTCCCATGTACCCTCCCGACTGGGAGACGATTGCGGTGTTCATCCCAACCACTTTTTTGTCGAGGTCGATAAGGGGTCCTCCCGAGTTACCGGGGTTGATCGCGGCGTCGGTCTGGATAAAGTCTTCGTAGTCGGTGATCTGAAGCCCTTGTCGCCCTTTCGCGCTAATGATTCCGGCAGAAACGCTCGCTTCAAGGCCAAAGGGGTTTCCAATGGCAACGACCCACTCGCCCACTTCGAGGTCATCGGAGTTGCTCATCTCGATGAAGGGGAAATTGCTTCCTTGCTCTTCGTCGATCTTAATAACGGCGATGTCGGTATGGGAGTCTCCTCCGATATAGGAGGCAGAGACCTCGCGGCTCGTTCCATCTTGGAGGGTCACGGTAATCTTTTTGGCACCCCGCACGACGTGGAGGTTGGTCATGATGTAGCCATCTTTCGAAATGATAAAACCCGATCCTTGGCTCACTTGAGGCCCTTGTCTTCTGGGGGGACCACCGAAGAAGCGGTGGAAAAACTCGTCGTTGAACATGTCGTTCGGATCATTGCGTGGGGGAGCCCCCTCTGCGCGGATAAAGACAACCGCAGGGGTGCAATTTTTTGCGACATCGATGAAGGGTTGAGAGAACGATTTTGTATCGGTCTGTGTGCGGCTGGGATTCCGCCCATAGATGGGGGTTGAAATAAGTGAAATGAGTAAAATGATTCCAGTAATAGCTGTGTGCATACTCTCTCCTTGATGTAATTCTTCAATTTAGCAAAAGAGCTCTTTTTTGGTAAGAGGTTTTTTAGAGTTGTTATATTAGTCGTTAAGCCATTTTGTGACTTTTATAAGGAGCATAAAAATTGTTTTTTTCTGATTTTTCTGTATACTAAGGTTATGATGAAAAAAGTGATTCCTATTCCAGTTATGAAAGCTTTACGTAAACTAGGGAGCGATATTAACGATGCCCGTAGGCGGCGCACTATCACGATTGCTCTTATGGCAGAGCGTGCAGGGATCTCACGGACAACTGTTGGGAAGGTTGAAAGAGGCGATCCCACGGCGTCGATGGGAAGCTATGCTGCTGTTTTATTTGCTTTGGGAATGGTGGATAGACTCAGTGATTTAGTGGATGCGATGCATGATGTGATGGGGCGTCAGCTTGAGGACGAGAAGCTCCCTAAAAGGGTCCGTCTCCCAAAGGGGGAGTGAATGAGTAGTCGAGAAGTTATTGTGTCGGTCACCCTAGTGCTCTGTCAACCCTAAAATTGAGGATAGATTGGTTGAGATTTTTTCGGCTGGCAAAGTGTGGAGATCGAACACGAAGCCAGCCGGGAAAAGATAAATCAAGATATCCTAATTCTTAGGGGTGACAGAGCACTAAGTGGGGAGGATGTTCGGATAGGAAGTTTATGGTTTCATACGCGCAATGGTCGAGAAAGAGGGGCTTTTGAGTATGATAAGGACTGGCTGATGCATCCAGAAAAGTTTGCTTTGGAGCCAGCCCTTAAGTTGACTGAAGGCTCTTTTCATACCAAAGCTGGTCGGGGCTTATTTGGTGCGATTGGCGATTCAGCCCCAGATTGTTGGGGGCGCACTCTCATGCGTCGTGCCCATGCCGCAAAGGATAATGATAGGAAGCAGCCGACACTTACCGAAATAGACTACTTATTAGGGGTTAATGATGAGGCGCGTCAGGGAGCGCTCCGTTTTTCGCTTCCAGCGAATGAAAAAACCTTTTTGTCTGCGCAGCGGGAAAAGGTCTTTCCCCCTCTCATACGTCTTCCGAAACTTCTTGCAGCAGCAGACCATGTGATGGAAGACCATGAGAGTGCTGCCGATCTTAAGTTGCTTTTGGCGCCAGGCTCTTCCCTTGGGGGCGCCAGGCCAAAAGCCTCAGTCAAAGATCGAGATGGAAGCCTTGCCATTGCTAAATTTCCGAAAAAAGATGATGAATTTAACGTTCCTGCTTGGGAGGCGGTGGCTCTGATTCTTGCTGAAAGTAGTGGGATAACGGTCCCTTCATGGCGACTTGAAACGGTTTTAAAAAAACCGGTTCTGATCCTTGAGCGCTTTGATAGAAAGGGGGGGCAGAGGATCCCCTTTCTATCATCGATGAGTATGTTAGATGCTGGTGATCATGAAGAGCACAGCTATCTGGAAATTGCTTATGCTATTGCGCAACATGGAGCCTCTCCCACCGAAGATCTAGAAGAGCTCTGGCGACGCATTGTGTTTACCGTCATGATTTCCAATACAGATGACCACCTTCGTAACCATGGTTTTCTCTACGAACGTTATAAAGGGTGGAGGCTGTCGCCTGCCTATGATATGAATCCCACACCCATCCATATCAAGCCAAGGGTATTAACAACAGCAATAGACTTTGAAGATACGGCAGCTTCCTTAGAGACTGCTATGGGGGTCGCGGGAGAGTTTAGGGTATCAAATAAGCGGGCCCATGTAATTATCAAAGAGGTTCAAGCAGCCGTTAAAGAGTGGAGGGCTGTTGCAGAGCGCTTGGGAATTCCTAAGGCTGAGTGTGATCAAATGGCGTCAGCGTTTATTTTTTAACCTCAGATTTCGGTTTATTTCACTCAGCCTCAGGGGATTTTAGCTTTCTTTTCTCCTTTTTGATCTCGGAAAGGGCCATTTAGACCCTTACCTTCGATCCAAAAGAAGAAAATTTAAGCAAAACTCTCTCTGGAGCTAAGCAAACTAAACCTAAAACTGAGGTTTTGTAAGCCCAGTTCCTTCATTTTCAATAAGGGGAGCGCCGGCAAAGGTCACTTTGACCGCTGAGCTGGGATCGAGATGCTCGGAAACCGCCTTCTTCACCTCGTCTTTGCTGGTGATCAGGAGGTGGTCTCGCATCTCTTGGCGCATCTCTTTGGTGTACCCTTCGCGGAAATGGGCATAGCTAGAAATCGCCCGACTTCCAGGAGAGATCGGGGTGTCATAGTCTTGGATAATCCCTAGCTTCGCTTCAAAAAGCTCCCGGTCGGTAAATTTTCCGGCAGCCATCCGGGCAATGCCCTCCTCAAAGGCTTCGAAAGTAAGTCCGATGTGGGGATCGCGGTAGGCGCTCATGTAATAGTTACCGGTAATCGGATTATAGCTGGCGCCAGCGCCATAGGCGCCCCCTTGCTCGCGCACTTTGGTGTGGAGGAAGGTGTTTTGCATCAGCTCGGTTGAGATGCTTAACCCCGAGGCATGGGGGGAGGTGAGGGTGGCCGATGCAATTCCCATCGCTGAAAAGGCAACGGGAGAGCTAATCGGATAAGCCTCTGAAGGAGCTGAGAGGGGAAGGGTAAGTCCTTCCCACGGTCGATAGGGCTTATTAGTGGGGAAGTCACTCAGCCCATAAAACCCTTCCTTCGATAGGGTGTGATACTGATCGTGGTCACAACTTAAAATCAGCTGGGGGGCGGTCAGGTGGAAAAGAAGACTCTTGATCTCTTTCAGTTTTTCAATCAGTGCGGGGAGTTTTTTATCGATTTTTTGGGCGAGGTTTCGGATCCACTGAAAATAGGTAATTCCATGGAGGTGCTCCCCCACATAGGAAGCTTGGGAAAAGGGACTCACGGCCCTTTGAATTGCGTAGGACATGGCGCTTCTATTGAGCCGGTTTTCGAGCGAGGTATGGATCTGCAGGATAAGGTCTTTAATTCGTCCCTTATCGGTTAAGTCGGGAGCGCGACAGACCGTTTTAAACAGGTCGAAAAGCTTATCGAGATTGCGGCTAAGGGTTTTCCCTTTGAAGCCGAAGACGGGCGCAAGGGTATGCGAATCGGTTACCTGCGGGTAGAGATTTAAAAAGGTTCCAAAATCTCCCAGGTAAGCGTTGATGTAGTCGAGGTTTTTCCGGTAGTTCCGCTCTCCAGCGCCGAGCTCTGGAAGGATCGAAAGGAATAGTTGGAGATAGGGGAGATCTTCCTTTGCAATCTGAGGAAGGTCGAAGGCCAGGTGGCCGTAGGCAATATGGTTGGTAAAACACTCATGGTGGAAAACGGTCAGTTGGTCGATTTGCTCCCGGTGAAGGGGAAAGTGAGGGATCTCCTTCGGTACGTCGACCAAGGTGATTTTCGGGAGACACTCGAGCGACTGACTTTCACTTTTTGCCTGGAACTTTTCAAGCTCAGCCGTCTGTTTAACGATTGTCTCTTTTTCTTTTTCGGTGAGGGCCTCTTCGATCTTGTTGAGGCGCTTCTTTTCTTCATCCTGCTCCCGTTTTTCTAACCCACTATCGGGGGAGAAGGTAAAGGTAAGGAAGTGGGGGTTTTTAAGGAGGTATTTTCGAATCAGTCCGGGGAGATAGTCGGGGTCTTTCACCTGGATGAGGAGCTTTTTAAAGTGGCTATGGATCGTCAAGGCATCTTCGGGAAAGCATCCATGCTGCATGGGGAGGATCGAGCGCATAAAGAGGGTGAGGCCAAAGGGGCCATAGTCGCCCGTAATCTCCAAACGAGAAAATTCGAGCTGGTGGATCGCCGCATCAACAAGCTCTTCCTTGATCCCCTTCTCGGCGATCTCTTCCAAGGTTTTTAACAGAACCTCTTGGAGTTTTTCCGTACTTCCACTCTCGCAGCCCCGACAGATGATGATATAGGGAATTTCTCGCATGTCGGTGTCGAGATAGCCATCTGCCTGCGTGCAAAGTCCCGACTTGATCAGGGAATCTTTCAGGGGGGAAGCGTCGGTCTCCATCAAGATCGAATCGAGCACTGCCAAAGCCAGTGCCTCTTCTTGATTTTCGAGCTCGGTGGTGAGCCAACTAAACGAAACAAAGTCTTGCCCCGTTTCTGCGGGGTAGGTGCCCACTTTCTGAATCGGCGCGGCAAAGCGCTGCTGCTTCGGAACCCCTTCAAGTGGGGGAAGTTTTTCAACCCCTTTAAGTGCATGTTTTTGAATGAAGTCGAGATGCTTTTTTAGGGGGAGGTTTCCATAGAAAAAGAAGATCGAACGGCTTGGATGGTAATGGGTCGCATGAAACTCCTTCAGCCCTTCATAGGTGAGGCTGGGGATATCCTTGGGGTCACCTCCTGAGTTAAAAGCGTAGGTTAAGTCAGGTGTTAAATACTTTGTGATCTCCTGCCACAGGCGGGTTTCAGGGTTCGAAAGACTTCCCTTCATTTCGTTGTAGACAACCCCTTTGAAAATCAAATCGGGATCAAACTCAAAGCGGTGTCCCTCCTGCAAAAAGCTCATCTCTTTTAGCTCGGGGGCAAAGACCGCATCGAGGTAGACCTCAAGCAGGTTGTAGAAGTCTTTTTCCACCTGAGAAGCGGCTGGATAGCAGGTAAAGTCGGCCCCTGTCATCGCGTTCATAAAGGTGTTGAGACTCCGCCGGGTCATCGCAAAGAAAGGATCCTTGACCGGGAACTTTTTTGAGCCGCAGAGGACGATATGTTCCAAGATGTGGGCAACGCCTGTCGAGTCGCTCGGCAAGGTCTGTAGCGAGAGGCAAAAGAGGTTTTCAGGATCATCGGCTTCTAGGTGGACCACCCGCGCCCCTGATGGCCCATGCTCAAGCTCATAGAGAACCATCTGGAGCTCCTCGATCGGAGTCACTTTGGTAAAGGTAAAGTCGCGATGGGTATCGCCTATCTTATGCTTGGGAGTCATAACGACTAGTTTAATTCATGACCAAAAAAGTTGCTAGGTAATTTACAGCTAAAAGTGAACTTTTAAAAACGAAGGGAGATTTTGCTGCTCATTCAAAATTGGGTAAGACCCTTGCTGTTAAGCATGGGGATCAAAAAATATCAATTGTTTTGCCTTTTCAAAGAAGGGATTTTCACCGATATTGTTCTTAAAATGAATGCACCATGCCCCTTTTGGGTCGAGGTTTTGAAGGACCTCTAGCTTTTCTTTAAGCTCTAATTGATTAAATTTCTTACTCTGAGATGTAGAGGCCCCTTCTTTAATCATTTGAGATTCCTTTATTTCAGAAATAATGGTATTTTGCCATTTGCCCATGCTCTTTGGCGTAATTTGGGCAAAAATCTCGTGCTTGTTTTTTTCAATATAAAACTCCACTTTACGGTTAGGACAGCTACCAGCTTCATAAATGTACTCATAAGTAGACACATGATTTGCATTGGTTGTTATAGACATTTTTTGCCTCTTTTTGATTAGTTCAAGCAAACTTTACGTCATTTTAACATGACGTATGAATTAACTGACAGTCCTGGGATTCGATTTTTGGCATGGTTCAAAATAGGGTAACATCTTTTGTAGAAAAAGTGTAAGTGAGGGCCCCGGTCAGGGCCCTTTTTGTTTACCAGGTCAAGCTAGCCGAAGATTGGTACTCGGTTACCCGCGTTTCGAAGAAGTTTTTCTCCTTGCCGAGATCGATCGTCTCGCTCATCCAGGGGAAGGGGTTCTTCGAGTTGTATTGGGTCTTGAGACCAATCCGCTCGAGGCGGCGATCGGCGATGTACTGGGCATACTCGCGGAACATCGGGGCTGTGAGACCGAGGATCCCTTTGGGAAGGCAGTCCTCAGCGTAGCGGATCTCAAGCTCGACGGCATGCCGGATCTTATCGGTGATGTAGGCTTGGAAGTCAGAAGACCAAAGCTCGGGGTTTTCCTCTTTAATCCCGTTGATCAGATCGATCCCAAAGTTAAGGTGGATCGTCTCATCGCGGAGGATGTATTGGAACTGCTCACCGATTCCGGTCATTTTGTTTTGCCGGTGGAGCGAGAGGATCATCGCAAAGCCGCTATAGAAGAAGATCCCTTCCATAATGATGTAGAAGCCGATCAGGTTCTCAAGGAACTTTTGGGCCCCTTCTTGGGTCTTTGTGTCAAAGTTGTTTGCTAATATATCTTGGGTGAGATTCATCTCGAAGGCATCTTTATCGTGGATGGCGGGGATCTCATTATACATGTTAAAGATCTCCCCTTCATCGAGGGCTAGTGACTCAACAATATAATGGAACGTATGAGTGTGGATCGCCTCTTCAAACGCTTGCCGGAGGAGATACTGACGACACTCGGGGTTGGTCACATATTTATAGATCGCGAGTGTGATGTTGTTGGCTACAAGACTCTCTGCGGTGCTAAAGAAGCCAAGGTTTCTCATAATGAGGAGACGCTCTGCTTCGGAAAGTTGGTTCGACTTCCAGATCTCGATATCTTTTGCCATCGGGACTTCGGTGGGCATCCAATGGTTAGCACACCCATTGAGGTAGTGCTCCCATGCCCAGTTATACTTTAAGGGCATGAGTTGGTTGACATCGACGGTGGTACAATTAATAAGCCTTTTTTCGGCGGCTTTGGCCCTTTTTTCTTGGTGCATATTATTCTCCTAATAAGCTTATTGACAACTTTCACATCCTTCTTCGAGATTGCAAACCGGTACAGAGGGTTCGCTTTCTCGGTCAATTTTCACCCTTGCGGAAGGGGACTCACTCTTCATCCAGCGGGGCTGGAGAGAGCGTTTGTTAATATCGAGGGTGGACTTTTCGATTTGGGTCGCCCCTAACGTGCGGCAGTAGTAGGTGGTTTTCACCCCTTTTTTCCATGCAAAGAGATACATGTTATGGAGCTTTTTCCCACTGGGCTCGGCTAAGTAGAGGTTGAGCGACTGCGCCTGGTCGATCCACTTTTGCCGGCGAGAACCACACTCGATGATCCACTCGGAATCGATCTCAAAGCAGGTGAGGTACTGCTTTTTCAAATCTTCGGGGATCCGCTCGATTTCAAGGACCGATCCATCAAAGTATTTGAGGTCGTCGATCATCTGGTTGTCCCAGACCTTGAGCTTTTTAAGCTCTGCGACAAGGTGGGGGTTACAGAAGGTGAACTCTCCAGAGAGGTTCGACTTGGCGTAAAGGTTTTTATAGTTGGGCTCGATCGAAGCGGTCACCCCTGCGATATTGGCAATCGTTGCCGTCGGGGCAATGGCCATCACATTACTGTGACGCATCCCATGCTTTTGGATCGACTCCCGCACCTTACTCCAGTCCATTGAAGTGGAGCGGTCCATTTCCACCGTTTCTCCCCGCTCTTTTTCGAGAAGATCGATGGTGTCGATCGGGAGAAGTCCTCTTTCCCACTTCGATCCCTTGTAGCTGGGGTAGGGGTTCCGCTCTTTGGCAAGCTCACTCGAGTAAAGGATCGCATAGTAAGAGATTATCTCCATACTCTTGTCAGCAAACTCAACCGCTTCGTGGCTGGCGTAGCTCACCCCTAAGATGTTGAGGGCATCTTGGAAGCCCATGAGCCCCAAGCCAATCGCTCGGTGAGCCATGTTGGCAGTTTTGGTCTCAGGGATCGGGTAGAAGTTGACATCGATCACATTGTCCAACATCCGGATGGCGGTATGGATCGTTTGGGCCAGCTTCTTTTCGTCGAGCCCTTTTTCGGTCACATGCTCGGCAAGGTTGACCGAACCGAGGTTACAGACCGCCGTTTCCTCTTTGGAAGTGTTGAGGAGAATCTCGGTGCAAAGGTTTGAGCTATGCACCACTCCCGTATGGTCTTGGGGGGAGCGGATGTTAGCGGGATCTTTGAAGGTGATCCAAGGGTGGCCTGTTTCAAAGAGCATGCTGAGCATTTTCCGCCACAGCTGCAACGCCTCGACCCGTTTCCAAAGGGTGATCTTCCCTTCGTCGGCCATCTTTTCATACTCGGTGTACCGCTTTTCAAACGCCTTTCCATATAGGTCATGAAGGTCAGGGGTTTCATTGGGGCTAAAGAGGGTCCACGTCCCATTTTCTTTCACCCGCTTCATGAAGAGATCGGGAATCCAGTTGGCGGTGTTCATATCGTGGGTCCGTCGCCGCTCATCTCCCGTGTTTTTACGGAGCTCGATGAAGTCTTCAATGTCGATGTGCCACGTTTCGAGATAGGCGCACATCGCCCCTTTCCGCTTTCCTCCCTGGTTGACAGCAACAGCGGTGTCGTTGGCCACTTTAAGGAAGGGGATAATCCCTTGGCTCTGCCCGTTGGTCCCTTTGATGCGGGCCCCGGTTCCACGGACGTTGGTCCAGTCATTGCCTAGGCCGCCTGCCCACTTGGAGAGTTGCGCATCATCGGCAACGGTTTTAAAGATGTGCTCAAGGTCATCCATCACCGTTGAAAGGTAGCAGGAGCTCAGCTGCGAGTGAGTGGTTCCCGAGTTGAAAAGGGTCGGGGTTGCCGAGAGATAGTCATGCTTGGAGAGGGTCTCATAAAACTGGAGGGCATACTTGGTTTTGTCTTCTTCATTAATGGACAGTCCCATCGCCACCCGCATCCAGAAGATCTGGGGAGTTTCAAGGCGGCGCCCCATATCATGGATAAAGTAGCGGTCATACAGGGTCTGCAGCCCCAAATATTGGAACTTGTCATCCCGCTCCAGTTTCATCGCTTTGCCAAGAGCGTCGAGGTCAAAATCGGCAAGCTTTGGGCTGACCCGCTCAATTTTAATGCCGTGGGCGATATATTCTTTAAAGTAAGCGTGGTGTTTTTTCTCCACGTCGTGATCGAGGGTGTCACAACCGATTGTTTCCCGGTAAAGGACATCTAAAAGGAGGCGGGCCGAAATCTTAGAATAGATCGGATCCTTTTCGATGTGGGCTTTGGTCGCCATAATCAACGCTTGGTCTATCTCTTCTTCCTTAATCCCTTCATAGAAATTGAGGATCGCCCCTTCTAAAAGGTCTTCAGGTTTTACGATCTTTTCAAAACCGCGGCAGGCGTGGTCGAGACGGTCGAGAAGCTCAGACTCAGAGATCGTTTTGCCCCCCTCCATCTCAAACTTTCTCTCTCCATCTTTAGCTTTCCGCCGTTTCTTTTTAGGACGAGCGGCCGTTGCAGCTGTCTGCTGCCCCTTTTCAGCTCGGTAGAGGATGTAGCTTTTGGCTGCTTGGAAGTAGCCAGCGCCCATCAAAGCTTCTTCAACCAGGTTCTGAATGTGGTGAACGTGAAGCTCTTCGGTTTTGGCTAGGTTAACCGCTTCCCCAACGACCTGCTGTGAAAGGGTGTTGACAATCGAGATGATCTCATCAGGGGTTGGCCCTTCAATCTCATGCAGGCGGCGGAAGATTTTTTCCATCGAGGCAGCCACCTTAATCGGATTGAAGCGGACCGGGTTTTCACTATCTTTTCGGATAATCTTTAGGTTTCTTGGGTCATCTCCCCGCATCTCTTTGTGGTGATCTCTATAAATAATGTAGTCGCGTGCCACATCGTGATGCCCATTTTTCATCAATGTGACCTCAACCAGATCCTGAATTCCCTCAACCGTTAAAGTGACATTTTTCGACGCGAGCTCAAAAAGTTTGTCCACCACCTCATTGGTAATGACCTCAGCAATTTGGATCAAATCTTTGGGAAGGGGCGCTTCCTTGCTTAGCTTTTTGGTGTCACGAAATGCCGCCTCAATGGCCTTAAAGATCCGCTCTTTTCGGAAAGGGACGATGGTTCCATTCCGCTTCACAACGGTGAACGTCTTTTCACCCGCTGCGATGTTCGCTTCTTTGAAAGAAGAGAGCATTTCTTTAGAATTATTGGGCGTTTTAGAATCTGATTTTACCATATTAAATACCTCGATTTTGGAACTAAATTCCTAATAATTTAGATTTTCAGTAAATTATGTTTTCTACAACATCTTGTGCTCTTCGCACCTTCTTACCCACTATATATTGTAGTTGCAATTCTTAAGTCTACAAAAAAATGAGACAAAAGGCAAAAAAAAAATCAGAAAAATTTCAACACATAGAAAACAAGATGATTAGCGTTTCCGAAAAAAAAAATCTGTGCTAAGCTTGAGGCATGAGACAGTTTTATTTGTTACCAAACATCATCACAGCCTTTGGACTTTCGTGTGGACTTTTCGTTGTTTTCAAAGCGAACATGACAGAGCCGGGTGTGGGAACCTACGAGCTTTTATATTCGTCGGCCTTGCTCCTTCTTTTGGCAGCCTTTGCCGATCTTCTAGACGGTGCTGTTGCCCGAATTATCCGCGCAGAAAGTGAGTTTGGTTCGATGTTTGACTCGCTCGCCGATGCGATTTCTTTTGGGGTAGCGCCATCGGTTCTTTTCCTAAAGAGCCTTTCCCTTGATCCGGCGACAGGTCTTTCCTTTTTTGCTGTTGTGGGGGCGATGCTTTACACCATTTGCGGCGTCCTACGCCTTGTTCGCTTCAACGTCCGTGCGCATGAGATTAAAACCGATAAAGATGCCATGATTGCCTACAAGAAAAACTTCACCGGCCTGCCGATTCCCGCTTCAGCTGCTGGCGCTATTTCGATCAATCTTTTCCTCCACTCGATCTTTGCACAAGACTGGATCCCCCTATCCTATAATGCCCGGGCGATTATCCTCACCTGCTCGATGATCATTCTTGGCTACCTCATGGTGAGCAAGTGGAAATTCCCGAGCCTCAAAACCCTCCACTTTCGGGTCCCTTCCTTCCATCTCGTCCTCTTCACCGTTCTTCTCGCCATCTTCATCCTCTACGGGATCTTCTATTATCTTCCCCTTGTCCTCCTTGTCTGTTCTCTCGGCTACATCCTGACCGGATGTATCCTCACCCTCATCCGTCTTATCGCGGGCAAGAAGTCGAAGACCCTCGTCGATTTCGAAATCGACGACGATGCCCCCTAGTGCTCCGATTCAAAAGTTTTTAGTCTAGAGGGTGTCGCCATAAGATGATCAATCCTTAAGTCCTTTCTATGGGAAATTTCATCGTTGTCCTCCTTCAGAAGCCCGATTTGGGCTTCCTGCATCGGACGCCTTGAACTTCCCTCATAGTAAGTTCTTCTTTATTGACCATCTTATGACGATACCCTCTAGTTTGACCGGTCTTTTTAGACTTGGAGATCTCTCAAAATCTCGCCTTGCCTAACCTATTTACAGAAAATCCAAAGTGCTACTTTGGATTATCCAAGGTTGAGGTTTGATGAAATATCCTTCTTTAAGGTTTAATAGGGTGTATGAACTACCTTATTGCAATCATTCCAACGGCGCTAGCGATCTTTTTTTATCTAAAGTGGCAAAAAGCGCGCGAAGAAAATATCCACCTAAAAGCGCGGGAAGAAGCTCAGGGGCAAGCTATGGAAGAGAAGGTGGCCCTTCTTGGGGCAACGCAGGAAAAACTTTCGCAGGCGTTTAAGGCCCTTTCAAGTGAGGCCCTAGAAAAGAGCAATGCTTCCTTTTTGCAGCTGGCAAAGGAAACCCTTGGCAATTTTCAGGAAAAGGCGAAGGGGGACTTGGAGAAGCGGCAAGCATCGATCGAACATGTCCTTAAACCGGTGCAGGAATCGCTCACTAAGCTTGATAAGGGGATGCAGGCGATAGAAAAGGAGCGGAAGGGAGAACAAGAATCGCTCAAGACGCAGCTGAAGATAATGGTCGATATGGAAAAAGAGCTGCGGAATGAAACAGCGACCCTTGTAAAAGCTTTGAGAAAGCCCATTGTGCGAGGACGGTGGGGAGAGATGCAGCTCCGCCGCGTTGTTGAGCTTGCCGGAATGATCAACCATTGTGACTTTTACGAGCAGGAGACAGGGGAGTCGGGGCAGATGCGTCCCGATGTGATCATCCGTCTTCCTGGCGATAAGCAGGTAATCGTCGATGCGAAGACCCCTTGCGAAGCCTACCTAGAAGCGATCCAAGCCGATGACCAAGATATCAAGGATGAAAAGTTCAAGCATCATGCTCGCCAGGTGCGGCAACATGTGATGGCTCTTGGAAAAAAAGCTTATTGGCAGAGTTTTCAGCCAACCCCTGAATTTGTTGTTCTCTTTATCCCTTCTGATAATTTCTTTAGCTCAGCACTTGAGTTTGACCCCTCCCTCATCGAGGTCGGGGTGGAGCAAGGGGTGATCATCGCCACGCCCACCACCCTCATTGGCCTTCTTCGGGCCATTGCCTACGGCTGGAAGCAGGAAAAGCTTTCCCTTCACGCGGAAGAGGTGAGTAAGCTGGGACATGAGCTCTACAAGCGGATCACCGATATGTCTGAACATTGGAGCAAGGTAGGACGGACCCTTGCGAGTTCTGTCGATGCCTACAATAAAGCGGTTGGCTCGCTTGAGTCTCGCGTTCTCGTTTCTGCTCGTAAGTTTAAGGAGATGGGGGCGGCTGCCCGCTCGATCGAGCTCGACACCCTTGAGGGGATCGATCGGGTTCCGCGGGAACTGCAAGCTCCCGAGATGGTGGATAAGTAGTCATTTTTCTTCGTTTTATCTTGATAAGATTTCTGAAAACTTGGTAAAATTTTTTAGACCTATGGAACATAAAGCAGCAGAATTATTAGAACTCTTGCAAGTCCAACCAACACAAATTATCCGCTATTCAAACCGACTTGAGTTTAAAAATGGGGAGCACTCTCTAGAGGGTGTCGTCAAGAAATGCTCAATAAAGAAGCACTTGCCATAAGGAAAGTTTAAGGCGTCCGATGCAGGAAGCCCTAATTAGGCTTTTGAAGGAGGATAACAATGAAATTTCCCATAGGAAGGGCTTAAGGATTGATCAGTTCTTGACGACACCCTCTAAAGCCATTTGAAGAGCTGGGAGAAGCGGGGTCGAAGCAAAGAAACCGGGTCATCTCAGCTGTTTTCCATGAGCTAAAATATGCAGAGACAAAAGGGACTGGGATCAGCTCTATGCGGGAATGGATGCGGGAAGCAGGTTTGACAACGCCACCGATTATAGAAACGGATAGAGAAAGCAATGAGTTTGATCTTGTTCTCTTATCGCATCATTTGCTTGACCGAGAAGCCCTGGAATGGCTGACTCATTTCCGAGACTTTAATCTATCAGATGCCCAAAGACGCGCCCTTGTCTTTACCCAAGAGGTGGGCGCTATTACAAATCAAGATTACCGACAGCTCAATGGGATCGACACCTTGCACGCAAGTGCAGCACTAAGGGGCCTGCGAGACCAAGGTTTACTTACCCAAAAAGGAAAAGGAAACAAAACCTACTACACGTTAGCACCTAACTTAGAGAAGGAGCTCCCCGGATAAGCTCCCCGGATAAGGGCGGAACCCCCCAGATAAGCCCCCCAGATAAGGGGGAAGCTCCACAGGTAAGGGATTAAATGCCTTACCTAAGGAGTCCCCTGAACTTCCTGAAATACTCAAAAAGCAGGTGGAGAACCTTGGAAAGCGAGTTTTCAAGCCAGCAGTCATTAAAGAGATCATCAGGGGACTTTGTAAACTAGGACCATTGACTAATTTAGAATTAGCAAAAATTCTAGGCCGGAACCCTAAGCATATTAAGGATCAGTACTTGTATGAGATGGTCAAGAATAAAGAGCTTGAGTATACCCACCCAGAAAATACCGCACACCCACAACAAGCTTACAAAGCCAAAGGTCACTGAGTCTTCAGTTGCTCAATCCACGCTTTGGAGACGCCAGCTTTGCGGCGGTGCTCCTCGTGGATGAGGAAGCCGCGCGCTCTTTTGGGACTTAGGAGGGGGCTTTGAGCCTCAGCCCAAGCATCCCACTCGGAAAGCTCCTTTTTCTTGAACTTTTGGAGCCACCGCCAGCCGAAGGAGACATGGGCAATCTCATCTTTGAGGATCCGGGCCATGAGAGCAGCTGCTTCCTTATCGCCACTTTTTTCGAAAGAAGCGCCATACATGGGGGCAAAGTCGAGGTTGGCCATCTCAAAGGTGAGGCTCATTACCGAAACATAGGAAAGGGGGGAGGTGAGATAGGGAGTGTGGCACCAGAAGTGTTTGAAGAGGGGAAGGTCACCAAACTGGACCCCAAGGCGGGAGAGCTCTTTCATATAGAGGCGGACATGCTCCTGCTCTTCTTTAAGGGTATGGGCGAGTCCTTTGCGGAAGTGCGCGGGTGCTTCGGGAAAGCGAAGAAGGGCATAGGCCATGATCTCGACGGCGAGGAGCTCGTGCCCTGCGAAGCGATGAAGGCAAGCGGCACGATTATTGGGGTCGTGGTGGGCCTGAAAAGGGGGGAGTTTGCCCTCCCGTTTTCGCCTTTGGAACTGCATGCCGGGAGGACGGGTAGGTTCATTCCAGATCATGGGAGGACCGGGCTCATTGTCGGTCAGGTGATCAGGAGAAAAGAGCTTTTCTTCGAGGGTGTCGGCCGATAAAATGCGAACGGCCCACTCACGCATCTCAACGGGGGAGTAGGCCATTTGACTTTACCTGGGAGTGCGATCTAGGGGTGCCTGAAAGGATTTTAGATTTTTTTTCAGATTCAAGGGGGCAAGATGACCACATACTTGGATAAAGTAGGGGTGATCTTGTCCATCTGGACATGGGAAAAAAGAAAAATTCAGGCAGGTATCCATAGATCGCACTTACAGGTTTATTCAACTTCTAGGACGTAGTAGGCGGGGAAAGCAAAGCTGTTGTTCGGTCTCGAGGAGACGATCAAGTTGACCCGCTTTCCAACGAAGTCGTCGAGGTTGACCTGGGTGCTGTAGACATAAGCAACAGGGACGTCGCGATCTTTAACGACAAAGTCACCTGGCTTGTTCTTCACAGGATCCCGGTAAGACTCTAAGATTCCAGAAACAGTCTGGCTCTTGAGCTTTTGGTCGGCGTAGAAGTCGTCGATCGTCTTAGCGTGGTGCATCGAGGCCCAGCTGAGGTAGATCGCTTCTTCGACGGGCTCCCAAACTTTCATCCGGTCAGTTGCTGAGATATTGTCTTGCGCATGGTGAGAAACGGCATAGATATCGTCGGAACGTTGTCCTTTAGACATCTTGGTCGCCTTTGCCTCTAGAAAGGCAATCTTCCGGTGCAAGTAATCTTCCTGAACGGCGGAAAGCTCTTTTGCAGCGCTTGCAACGAACCTGGGGAAGTCGGAGTAATCGTTGATGATCGTTTGGTAGTTGTGGGTGATCCGCTCGATATCAATTTCATGGAAAGCTTTCCTCATTTCTCCTTGACTTAGGAGGCTTGTTGACTCGAGAAGTTGGGTGACCGTTGCTTTGCGTCTGTCTTGAACCGCTTTGAGCTCAGGTTTCCCTGCATATTCGACATATTCCTTAGCGACAAAAAATTCTGTCCCTTTAGGGGCATCGATCTCTAGCCACTTTTTATTCCCTTTGCAGATCTTTCCATCGATGGGATGACCGGTGCTGTAGTGGCCAACAATGGGCGCTTCCCGATCAGGAGCAAGACGGACATTTACACGGTCTCCTTCTACAACGCTGTCGATCACAAAGCCGCGGAAAATATAGGCCTTAAGGTTGCTTGGGGCAGCAACAGCATAAAAGTCTCCTTTTTCACCTGTCACAACCACATACTCATCTTTAGCAAGCTCGTCGATGATGTGGCTGTCAAGGTCTGCCTTTGCCCGCATTCGGACATTGCTCCCAATGATTTTTCCAGTAAATGATTTAAAGTGGCCTCCCTGACTTTTTGTCGAGGCAGCCTTGGTGATCGATTTGTCGAGTGGTGGTGCAGCATCCGCATAAGTGCGAGCCGAGAAAGCCCCAACCATGAGCAGTGCGACCAACGCGAGAGCTTTTAACATATTCGTACTCCTTCAATAAGACATAGCTTTGTGCTTATTGTAGAGTACATCCTTTTAAAAGACTAGAGTAAAAATGAAAAAGAGAATCTTCGTGCCCAACTTGGGCACGAAAAAAGATTAACAGAGGGAATAGTTAGCTGAAGAGGTAGAGCAGCGATGGAAAATTGGTTCGAGCGAGTGGAGGGCAGTACTCCGTACGGCCTCCCGAAGAGAACCGATTTGGCGCGCTGTCCCTTGCCTCTTCAGTTAACTATTCAGGACGGTGCGGACATGTTCGCAGTTCTTTTTACCGCAAGTACACCCAACAGGGGAGCCAAGATACACTTGGTAATGCTCATCAGCATCAAGAGGGTTGGAAACAATGTAAAGTTTGTCCCCTTCTTGTTTGATGTCCCAGTCACGGAAACGGAGATCGTCGTCAGAAACCTCTTCTTCAAACGTTTCGTCAGAAGCGTCACTTCCTTGAACTGCACGGGCCAACTGACAGTAAGGGCAGTTACAGTGGGGTTCGGGTTTGGGAATGTTCATCTGCTCCATGTCGACCCCAAGCGCTTTGGTGATCGAGGTGATCTTTTCGAGCACTTCAGCAGGGATCTCGGGAGCATCGGCTTGCTCGGGATTGTGTTCCATAAAGGAGCCAAAGCTCTCAGCACAATCCCCACCACTCATCTGAAAGGGGACCCCAAGGGAAAAGGAAATATCTTTATTGGGAGAGGGCTCAAAGGTCTTCAGCGATTCAGTCTGGGGCTCCTTGGTCTCCTGCTCGACATACTTCGAGTGAGCTTCAAAGACTTGGGTGATGAGGGCCTCTTCTAGCCCAGGAATCTCGATCAAGGTCCCATTATGGAGAACGATGACCAGTACAGGTTTTCCCTCGATCTCTTTCATATGGAGCGTGTTAATGTTTTTCCATGACGTCGAGATGTAAGGAGGAATGCTGAGCAATTTATGGTTAATTTTTTTCATATCACCCTCTCTTTAAGAAGATTTGTTCGTATCTACCTCCATTATACCCCTGAAGAATTTCTTGGTCAAGGGTAATTTAGCACTCAGTGGTCTTGATTGCTGATTATTTTTTATAAAACTCTGGTTGTCAAGAAATTGCTCTTTTTGTATTTTATTTTTATTTCATGGGAATCAAGAATCTTTTATAGGGAAGGGGAAGAAGCGGGGATTCCCCATAATAGGAGTAATTAGATGACAAGGAAGACTTTTGTCCTAGATACGAACGTGCTTTTGCATGATCCAGAAGCGATACAGAAGTTTGAGGGGAGCGATATTGTCATGCCCCTTGTCGTGTTAGAAGAACTTGATAAGATGAAGCATTTTAGCGATGAACTGGGAAAACATGCCCGCCAGGTGATCCGCTTTATCGATGAGCTTAAAGGGAATATCTTTAAAGGGGTAGAGCTAGAAAACGAGACAAACTTTTCGATCTTCACCGAAGAGAAGAACAAACTAAAAGAGACGTTTCCCCTTCCACTCGACCGGAGCAAGCACCGGATCCTTTTCGTTGCCTATCAGTTGCAGCAGATGGGAAGAGAAGTGGTGATCATGATCTCAAAAGATTTTATCTTAAGGATTAAGGCGGAGTCGATTGGGATTGAAGCGCAAGATTATGAAAACCTTAAAGAGTCCTATGATAATCTCTATAGGGGCTTTCAGAAAATGGACGTTCCTAAACAAGAGATCGATACCTTTATAACTAAAGGGTTCATCACCGTCCCCACAGGGGAGTTCCATGTCAATGAGTATTGCTGCTTCAACTGCCCTGAAAAATCGACCGCCGTGGGGAAATATAATGCCGACAAAGGACGTTTTGATCTTGTAAAGGGTGCTTCTGCAGAGATTTGGGGTGTGAAACCTCTCAATGATGAGCAAGAGTGTGCCATGGATATGCTCATGAACGACGAGATTAAGCTGATCACGATGATCGGTCAGGCAGGAACGGGAAAAACCTTGATGGCCCTCACCTGTGGCCTTCGAAAAACCTTTGATGAGGGGGTGTATAACCGGATCCTCATCTCCCGCCCCATCATGCCCCTTGGAAAGGATATTGGATATCTTCCGGGGACGAAAGAGGAGAAGATGTATCACTGGATGCAGCCGATCTATGATAACCTCGAATATATCTGCGAGACCACTTCGGGATCGGGGAATGGTGCGGAGACCAAGCAGTGGATCATGGAAAGTGAAAAGATCGAGATGGAAGCGGTCACCTTTATCCGGGGACGTTCCCTTGCCAACACCTATATCATTATCGATGAGGCCCAAAACCTGACTCCTCATGAGGTGAAAACGATCGTTTCTCGTGCCGGAAAGGGGACGAAAGTGATCCTCACAGGAGATCCGACACAGATCGATAACCCTTACCTTGATAAGGACTCAAACGCGCTCACCTATGTGGTGAGCAAGTTTAAGGGGCAGCCCATCTATGGCCACATCTTCTTCGAGAAGACGGAGCGCTCTAAATTGGCTGCCATTGCTGCAAAAGTCCTTTAGGCAGCTTGGGCAGCGCTTATTTCTTCGGCTGCTTTTTACTGTTTAGGTGGTTAAGAATGGCAGAAATCTCATTAGTATTTTTAGTGAGTTCTGTTTTATCCTTATCTGTGAGAGGCTCTATTTTATTCGCTTTTTTTAGGAGTTTGAGAGTGTCTATCTCTTTGTTTTTTAAACACTTTTCGATAAAATCTTTATCGTCATGGGTCTCTATCTGGCTTTGTTGCTCAGTCAGTTTTTTTGCAAGTAGGACAGTCCCGTATAGGTCGTCAAAAGTTGGGCAAATATTTAGTTGTTTACTACTCATTGATATTTTCTCCATATTTAAAATTTCTTATACCAATAGTGGAGCAAGGTAACCATTAAGTATAGGTTTAAATTTTTTTGTAGACAAATTCGAGCCCTTTCTTGTAGAACCCAAAAATAGTATGAAAAAAGCATTCAAGATTACCTTTGCGGTTTTATTTATCATTGTTTCTATAGGGCTTCTTGCCCTTTACATCAGCAACCACGATGTGGCTGTTTTGAGTCCTAAGGGGATGGTTGGAAAAAAAGAGCGGGAACTGATTATTACTTCAGCTTCCTTGATGCTTGCGGTTGTGATCCCTGTCTTAATTTTGGCAGGTGTATTTGCTTGGAGATATCGCGCAAGCCGCCCTAAGGGAAAGCATGCTCCCAATTGGGAGCATAACAATATTGCAGAGCTTTGCTGGTGGGGAGTCCCCATTGTAATTGTAACCATTTTGTCGGTGATCATTTGGAAAACCAGCCACGAGCTCAACCCTTCCAACCCGATTGATACAGGAAAAAAAACTCTGAAGATTCAGGTGGTAGCTCTCAACTGGAAATGGCTCTTTATCTATCCAGAGCAGGGGATTGCAACGGTTAACTTTGTCCAGTTTCCTGAAAAAACTCCCATCGCTTTTGAGATTACTGCCGATGCGCCAATGAACTCTTTTTGGATTCCTCAGCTCGGGGGGCAAATCTATGCGATGCCAGCAGTTCGGACCGAGCTCCACCTCATTGCCGACGAAGAAGGGGAGTTTATGGGGCGCTCTTCAAATATCAGTGGTAAAGGGTTTGCGGGGATGGTTTTCATGGCAAAGTCGAGCTCGGAAGGGGAGTTTTATCAGTGGGTCCAGTCAGTCAAGCAGTCCAACCACTCCCTTGGCATTTCTCAGTATGAGGGGCTTGTCAAGCCGAGTGAATATGACCCTCCAGCATTTTATATGCTGACCGATCAAAACCTTTTCGATTACATCTTAGAAAAATATCAGGCTAGGTAATATGCTAGGAAGACTTACACAGGAAGCGCTTAAACACGACTGGATCGAATATGCCGCAGGGGCGTCAATGTTTTTGGGTGCGATTCTTGTTTTAGCACTCATCACCTACTATAAAAAATGGACCTGGCTGTGGAAAGAGTGGCTAACCTCGGTTGACCATAAGAAGATCGGGATCATGTATATTGTGGTCTCTGCCATTATGCTCCTAAAGGGGCTGATCGATGCCGTCATGATGCGGGCGCAGCAGGCCATTGCCACAGGCGACTCGATGGGTTATTTAGGGGCAGAGCACTTTCAGCAGATCTTTACCGCCCATGGGGTGACCATGATTTTCTTCGTGGGGATGGGGGTAGTATTTGGCATCATCAACCTGGTCCTTCCGATGCAAATCGGGGCCCGTGATGTTGCCTTTCCCTTCCTAAACTCTCTCAGCTTTTGGCTCTTTACCGCAGGAGGACTCTATATCCTCATCTCTTTGGTGATTGGCGTTTTTGCTGGGACAGGATGGACCGCCTATCCCCCCCTTTCAGGGCTTAAATATAACCCGGGTGTTGGGGTTGATTATTGGCTCTGGAGTATTCAGATCTCGGGGGTGGGGAGTATGCTCTCTGGGATCAATTTCCTTGTGACGACTTTAAAGATGCGTTGCCCCGGCATGACTTTAAAGAGAATGCCCGTTTTTGTCTGGAGCACTCTTGTGATGATGACCCTTGTCATCTTTGCCTTTCCCATTTTGACGGCAACGATTGGAATGCTCTCAACTGACCGGTTACTCGATACCAAACTCTTTACTGCAGGGTTTGGGGGCAGTCCGATGATGTATATCAACCTCATTTGGGCATGGGGGCATCCCGAGGTTTATATTTTGGTCTTGCCTGCCTTTGGAATTTTTTCTGAAATCGTCCCTGTCTTTTCTCATAAACGGCTGTTTGGTTATATGTCGATGGTTTGGGCGTTGGGAGCGATCACCTTCCTCTCCTTTATCGTATGGCTCCACCACTTCTTTACGATGGGGGCGGGAGCGAATGTTAACGCCTTCTTTGGGATCATGACGATTATTATTGCGATTCCCACAGGGGTGAAGGTTTTTAACTGGCTCTTTACGATGTATCGAGGGCGGGTTCAGTTTTCAACCCCGATGCTGTGGTTCATGGGCTTTATTGTTGTCTTTGTAACGGGAGGAATGACGGGAGTGATGCTTGCCATTCCTGGGATCGACTTTCAAGCTCATAATAGCCTCTTTTTGATTGCCCATTTCCACTCGGTGATTATTGGAGGGGTGGTCTTTGCTTTTTTTGCGGGCTATACCTATTGGTTCCCCAAATTTATCGGGTTTAAGCTCAACGAAAAGCTGGGAAGGTATGCCTTTTGGTGCTGGCTCATCGGGTTTTTAGTGGCTTTTATGCCTCTTTACCTTTTGGGTTTTATGGGAGCGACCCGTCGGATGAACTACTATCCCGCTGAAACGGGTTGGCAGCCTCTCTTTATTGTGGCAGCTCTTGGGGCCCTTTTGATCGCGGTCGGAGTATTTTTTCAGGTGCTTCAGCTTTATGTCAGCATTAAAAAGCGGGAGGAATATAAAAAGGGGGCAAAAGATCCCTGGAATGGACGGAATTTGGAGTGGTCAACGAGCTCACCTCCCCCATTCTACAACTACGCGATTACCCCTGAAGTGGAAACAAGAGATTCCTTCTGGGAGGCTAAGCATGGAGGAAAGCCCCTCGTGAAAGGGGAGTATCAAGAGATTCACATGCCAAAAAACACCGCCATAGGATTTTTAATTGGAGCGATTAGCTGCGTTTTAGGGTTTGCCCTTGTTTGGCATATGTTTGCGATCGCTGCGGTCTGCGCTTTGGGAATTCTTGGGTGTTTGATTGTCCGCCTCTTTGAAAAGCATACCGACTATTATGTCACTGTTGATGAGATCAAGAAGATAGAAGGAGGGGCCTCATGAGTCAGTATCCCGATACCCACCATGATGTTTATTCAAAAACCACCTTCGGTTTTTGGCTATATATCGTCACAGATTTCATGCTCTTTGCGACCCTTTTTGCCGCCTATGCTGTCCTCCGGAATAACACCTTTGGCGGACCGACCGCTCGAGAGCTTTTTGACCTTGACTTTACCCTTATCCAAACCTTTGTTCTCTTAACGGCCACCCTTACCGTGGGCTTGGGTGGGGCTTTTGCCCACCGGAGAAACAAGTGGGGAGCGATTAGTTTCTTTACCCTCACCTTCCTTCTTGGGCTTATCTTTTTAGGGATGCAGGAGAGTGACTTTTCCCGCCTCATTCAGTCGGGGAATGGGTGGGAGCGGAATGCCTTTTTATCGGCCTACTTTTCAGTTGTTGGGATTTTTTGGCTCCATATCATCTTTGCCCTTCTTTGGACGATTCTTCTGTTGATCCCTCTTTTTTGCCAAGGGGTGAGCCCTGCTTCGATCCGTCGACTGACCTGTTTGCGGATGTTCTGGCAGTTTTTAAATATGGTATGGGTCTTTATTTTCGCTATAGTGTATCTAATAGGAGTGTCATAGTATGATTGATGCGCATCACGGATGGAATGTTAGTTTTAAGCCCGTCATTTTAGGGTTTATTTTCTCTGCTATCCTTACCTTTGCAGCTTACCGAACAGCTGCCCACTACCACCTCAGTCATATGACCCTTGACTTTACTTTGATTGGACTCGCTGTTTTCCAAGTCATTCTTCAAATGGTATTTTATTTTCACATTGGATTGGAATCGAGGCCTCGCTGGAACCTGATGATGTTCCTCTTTATGACCCTTCTTATTGTTGTCCTCGTTGGAGGGTCGATGTGGATTATGTACAACCTAAAATATAACGTGGCACCTACCTGATATGAGTATAGAAACAAACATTGCATTAACCCGCCCATTTTCAGTGAAGCATTATGTGATGCTCATGAAGCCGGGCATCATCATGGGAAATATTGTTACCGCGGCTGGCGGGTTTGCCCTTGCATCAAAAGGACAGGTCAACCCCTCCCTTTTTTTTGCAATGCTATGCGGCCTAGCCCTTGTCATTGGCTCGGCGTGCGTCTTTAATAACTACATCGATCGGGAGCTTGATCGGAAGATGGTCCGCACAAGAAACCGCCCTCTAGCAAAAGGGCTTGTTTCAGTGCAAAGCGCCCTTATCTTTGGAACGATCGTAGGTCTTTTAGGGACCCTTACCCTAGCTTTAGGAACCAACCTTCTGACCACTGCAATTGCCCTTTTTGGTGTGTTTGCCTATGTCGCTCTCTATACCTTATCAAAGTACCGGACCCATTATGGGACCCTCATTGGAAGCATTGCAGGAGCGATTCCCCCTGTTGTGGGTTACTGCGCGGTGACAGGGCGGCTTGACCTAGGAGCGCTCATTTGGTTTGTGATGATTGTCTGTTGGCAGGTGCCCCACTTTTTCGCCATTGCGGTCTACCGTCTTAAAGATTATGCCGATGGGGGGATTCCGACCTTTCCCATCGTAAAAGGGATGAGGGCCACTAAGATCCACATGACCCTGTATACCGCTGCCTTTGTGATGGCTGCTTCGATGCTCACCCTCTGTGGCTACACAGGGGCTTTCTACCTGACCTTAGTCCTCCTTTTAGGGGGAGGGTGGCTCGTCCTTGCTTTCAAAGGGTTTAAGTGCTCAAGCGATCATCGCTGGGCGCGTAAGATGTTCATCTTCTCGCTCGTCATTGTCATGGCGCTTTGCACCGCCATTCCTTTTTCAATCGCCTAGGCCCAGTTGAGTCTTGTCTGATCGATCCCGAGGGGGAGCTCTTCAGTTGGCTTAGCGGCTGTAAAGACGTTATAGGCCTCCTCATGGAGGGCTGTCACCTCATCATAGAAGGTGAGGATGAGAGAGCCTCCATTTTCGTGGAGGGTTTTAATCTCTCCGGGTCATATTCCCCGCAGCTTGCTGCGAAGATGTGTTAAGCGGGTCGTCCCGAAGGGAAAATTTCCGTAATGCTCCGTATCTTGCTACGGAGCATTACGGAAATTTTAGGACCTCGCTTTTACTTGTAGATGGTATCTCTCATCCCTAAAAGAAAGTCAATCAGAATTTGGTTGTATCTTTAATCATCTAGTTGTGGTAGACTCTACTCAACCCCCGCTTGCTACTCTTATTTTTAGGCAAGTAATTAGCCTGAAAAAGACGAACATCCCTTCAGGTATTCCTAAGTGAAGGTCAGGGATTAAGTAAAATTTAGGTTATAGATGACTACTTTTGAAGAATTAGATTTACACCCAAAGATCCTTGAAGCCCTTAATCAGGCGGGATACACCAAACCAACTGAGATTCAAGAAAAAGCGATCCCTGAAATCGTGAAAGGATCTGATGTCCGTGCATCGGCACAAACGGGAACGGGGAAGACTGCAGCCTTCTTGCTTCCCACCCTCAATCGCTTGAGCATTCCCTCTCAAAAGGAGGGAAAAGGGCCTCGCATTCTGATCCTCGTTCCAACACGGGAACTTGCGATGCAAATTACAACGCAAGCGCAGAAGTATAGTAAATATTTAGAGCGCGTCAAAACGGTCTGTGTTGTGGGGGGCGTTCCCTACCCGGCCCAAGTTCGTAAGCTTTCTCGCCCTTATGACATTCTCGTGGCAACCCCGGGGCGGCTTATCGACTTTATCAATCAAGGAAAAATCGATTTTTCTCGTCTTGAGACGCTTGTCCTTGATGAGGCGGATCGGATGCTTGATATGGGATTTATCGGACCCATTAAAGAAATTGCTGCAAAGACACCTGCATCGCGGCAAACCCTCTTTTTCTCTGCGACGATGCAGGGGAGTGTTGTCAAATTATCGAAGGCCCTTTTGAAAAATCCTGTCGAGATCATCACCCATAAAGAGCATGCCAAACATGATCATATCGAGCAGCGGCTCCATTATGTCGATGATCTCCATCACAAAAACCGCCTTCTCGACCACATTTTAAATCAACACGATGTTGACTTTGCCATTGTCTTTACTTCGACCAAAAGGCATGCCAACCAGTTGGTGATGGACCTCAAGGATAAAGAGCACCAGGTAGCAGCTCTCCATGGAGATATGAACCAGAGGCAGCGGACACGGACGCTCAAGCAGCTCCGCAACGGAAAGGTTCGGGTCTTGGTTGCCACCGACGTGGCTTCTCGAGGAATCGATGTCCAGTCAATCACCCATGTGATCAACTTTGACCTTCCCGAGAATGCTGAAGACTATGTCCACCGTATCGGGAGAACCGGCCGCGCTGGAGCTAAAGGGACAGCCCTTTCTTTTGCGGCGGGACGGGATGCTTTTATGGTGAACAAGATCCAAGCATTTACAGGTCAAGACATTGAAGTCAAAGAGATTAAGGGGTTCGAGCCTCAGAAAACCCCCAAAAAGACTTCTAAGCGGCCCAGAGACCCTAAGCGGAGTTTTAAGCCTAAGATGCAGGGACGCCCGAAAAGGAGGCGAAGATCTAGGTAGCAGGAAATTTCTTTACTCCATTCTACTTGCTTATGTAAAATAGGTGAATCACTGAAATGTTTAACATGATTGAGACGCTTTCTAACTTTTTCTATGTGGATCGTTTAGCCCTTCTCCTGATGGGGCTTATCGGTTTTCTAGGTCTTTGTATCGCCTACTTTGCCTCTAAATACCTAAAAGGAGATACCCTTTATAACCGGTTTTTCGTCCTTTTGGCCTGCCTCATCACTTCTCTTACGACCCTTGTGATCGCAGATCACCTGGCTCTTTTTGCAGCAGCTTGGGGGCTTTCCAATTTTCTGTTGGTGAAAATGATGATTCACAAGGGGAGTTGGGCGGCTGCCCGCGCCTCTGGAAGGCTCGCCTGGAAAAACTTTTTAATGGGCTGTGGAGCGATGGTTGCCGCATTTATTTGGATTTACACCTTAACAGGGGAAACCTCCATTCAGCAAGTGATCAAAACCTCTTTGCCCCTGGCTTCTCGAACCGGCATTCTGACCCTTTTAGCCATGACTGCTTTATCTCAATCGGCTATTTGGCCCTTCCATAAGTGGCTGATAAGCTCCTTAAACTCTCCCACTCCTGTCTCTGCAATGATGCATGCAGGTCTTGTCAATGGAGGCGGGTTTCTTTTGGCCCGTTTTGCCCCGCTTTATTTGGGGGACTCAATGGTCCTTACAGCGATATTCGCATTAGGAATGCTCACCGCTATTGGGGGAACCCTTTGGAAGCTCGTACAAAGCGATGTGAAGCGTCAACTGGCTTGCTCAACGATTGGGCAGATGGGTTTTATGATGGTCCAGTGTGGCCTCGGCCTCTTCCCCGCAGCCATTGTCCACCTTTGTTACCATGGAGTGTTCAAAGCCTACCTCTTTTTAGCCTCAGGAGGTGCTGCTCAAGAAAAACGGTTTGATTTGAAACGGGTGTTTCATCTCCCTTCCATCCTAATCGCTCTTGGGTGTGGCTGTTTAGGAGCTGCGACCTTTTCATGGGTCAATCATTTCGAATGGATTCCAAAAGATACCACACTCTTTCTTGTCGTGATTGGGTTTATTGTGAGCTGTCAGGGGGCTCTTGCGCTTTTAGGGAATCAACCTTTTAAAAAGCTCCCCTTAGCTCTTTGTGCATCCCCTGCTTTGGGACTCATTTATGGGGTAAGCGTCTATGGAGTCAAACTCTTTCTAAACGGGGAACTTTTTACCGCTCCTACCCCTTTGCATGCTCTCCATCTGATCGCTTTAATGCTACTCCTTTCCAGCTGGCTGATCCACCTGTTTAAACTCCCACTCAAGCGATGGGTAAAACAAGAGTGGTTGCTTAAGGGGTATGTCTCTCTACTCAATCAATCACAACCCGATCAAGCTACCATCACCTCATTTAAGAAAGGGTATACCTACAAGGCAGGGAAATCGTGACAGCGATAGCTAAAGAAAAGAGTCAGAAAATGAAGCCGAAGCCCCCCTTTTCCATTGAAAAGGGAGTCAAAGAGAGTTGGAAAACCATTGCCCCTTTATGGCCTCTGAGTAGTATCATCGCTGTCAATCCTCTTCAAGGATTTGAGGAGATGACGATTGAACAGGCTTTGGTTGAGGGGAGAATTTTCTTTCAGCAGACGGAGCTCCCTTCTCGAATAGAGGGGGTCAATCGAGAGACGATTAAGTGGCTGCAACCCTTCTTTGATGAGGGGCAGGCAACATTTCCAATGCCGCTTAGAGAAAAAGGGCTTTATACCGCTTGGAAAACCCTTGCCCGCTACGACAAAAAGCTGCATGGGGGACATTCAGAGAATAAGCAATGGATAGGGGACTTGCCCGACCATCCTTTAGATGCCATTACTGCAGGGTTATCTCGGCTAGGAATTTCAGAAAAAGAAACCACACTTTTCCTCACCCTCCTTCTCACAACCCTTTCTGGTTGGGCTGCTTATGTAAAATACCTAACCGATTGGAAGCAAGGGAAACCCTCCTATCCCATTTCTCAGCTCGATTATCTCGCTGTGAGGGTGATCATCACCGCTCTTAAGTGGCCTGAGGCCTCAAGGCTTCTCGATTGGCACCGTTCGGTCAGAGCGCGAGAAGAAAAGCATGCCTCCTTGCTCCTTCCTACAAAAGAAGAAGAAAGGTATCACCAGGGGATCTTGGATCAGCTGGAGCGCCAATTCACCAGCCAAGAAAGAAAAGGGGCTAACGCGTACGTTAAGACGACGGCACAACTGGTTTTTTGTATCGATGTCCGCTCGGAACCTTTCCGAAGAGCTTTAGAGCAGGTCGGTCCGTATGAAACGCTTGGGTTTGCCGGCTTTTTTGGTGTCCCTGTTGCAATCGAGGATAAGCTGACTGGCGAATCGTATCCCTCCTGTCCTGTGCTGCTCGCTCCTAAGCATGTCGTAGAAGTGGAAGCAAAGGATCCCCAAAAAAGAAAAACCTCCTATGAAAGAGGGGCTACCATTAAGAGGTTTTATCAGACCTTAAAATATACCTTTTCCGCTCCTTTTGGCCTTGTTGAGCTTCTCGGATTGGGGAGTGGGGTCTGGATGGGAATCAGAAACTTTTTTCCCCATTTGAGCCATCCATTCAAAAAAAGTGCTCCTCCTTTGCACCCTAAGATAGCCATCTCATTTGCTGAAAAGGTGAGTTATGGAGAAGGGGCGCTCCGGATGATGGGGCTGACCGAAGACTTTGCTCCCCTTGTGGTCTTCTGTGGCCATGGAGGGACGACACAAAACAATGCCTATGCTTCAGCGCTTGACTGTGGAGCTTGCGCCGGGAGACATGGGGGAGCCAATGCCCAGGTTCTTGCCGAAATCCTCAATGACCAAAAGGTGCGGAAAGAGCTTGAGGCTAAAGGGATCAAAATTCCCGACTCCACCCTATTTTTAGGAGCCGCCCACAATACGACAACCGATGCATGTACCCTATATGGGACTGAGGGGCTTGATCCCAAGAAAAAAGAAGAAGTCGAGGCGCTTAAAAAAGATCTCGAAGAGGCGCGTCACATCAATAATCAGGTCCGTGTTGCTAGGCTGGGCCTTTCTCTAGACCTTGAAGCAGCAACAGCTCATACAAAGAAGCGGAGTGGCGATTGGTCTCAGGTCCGTCCCGAATGGGGGCTGGCAAAAAATGGGGCCTTTATCGTCGGTCCGCGTGACTTAACAAAAGATTTAGACTTAGAAGGGCGGGCATTTCTCCATTCGTATGACTACCAAAAAGATGGGGGTGCCCAAGCTCTGACAACGATTTTAACCGCTCCCATGGTTGTTGCTCAGTGGATCAATACGCAGTATCTATTTTCAATGCTTGATAACGTTGCCTATGGGGGAGGGAGCAAGGTGACGAAAAATATTACGGGAAAGATGGGGATTATGCAGGGGAATGCAAGTGATCTTATGCAAGGGCTCCCCCTTCAGTCGGTCTATAAAAGTGACTGTGAGTCTTACCATGACCCTTTCCGCCTCATGACGGTAGTGTATGCTCCAAGGGAAATGTTAAGCGCGGTCATCAAGGAGCAGGAGGTCTTACAAAAGCTCTTTAAGAATGGGTGGGTCAAGCTTGCCTGTATCGATTCAGAAGAGAGGCGCGCCTACCAGCTGGGAAGGGACCTATCTTGGAGTCCCGCTTCTTCTCTAAATCCTTTGTAGAACTACTCGCTCATAAATATCTTCTACCCCGGGGCGACTACTTACTCCGCTTTTCGCCACAACTGGGACAGAAACTCCACCGACGCTCAAGCTCTTCCTTGCACTTTGAGCATCGAGCTAAAGCGGGGTCATGCCACTTATCATTTTTATGATAGATCACTTGGATGATAATGATAATGACAGGGATCGTTGTCATGATTTGTTTGACAAGGAAAATCAGCGAGCCTTCTTCGATAGCGGTAAAGGTGAGGGTTCCAAAACCCAGGGCCAGTAGGATGTTATAGGTTAAGGAGATATCCCTAACTTCTTTATGGACATGGATCTTCCAAATCTGAAACCAGTAACTGACAGATAAGACAACAATGGCGATCCAAGATAAAATATTGAGCAGCACGTTTCACCTCTAGACCTAGCCATATCACGATCCTCTTTTCTTGTAACCCTGTTGAGCGACAATTAGGATTGCGTGCGACAAGAAGCTGCTATAAACAGTTGTCTCCAAACCCAAGGAGACCACCTTTGCAGCAAGGTGAATCTAAGGCTCTGAATAAAGAAGCGAGCCTGACAATGTAGCGAAGGGCAGTTGCCCGGGAAAGAGGCCGCAAGGCTGAAATCTTCCTGCCAGCCATAAAGGTGGGTAAGCGCTAGATAGTGGGTATGGTAAAAGGATTTGAATCTGTCAAAGATAAAATAAATTCCATAGCAATCGATGAGATAAATTCCATAGTCTGACGATCGGCGAAAAAATAGGATTTAGGAGCTGGTTGAGGCAACAGGAATAGGAAAGATGGGACTGATTTTCCCGCAACCAATCCCTCACTGAATGTAAGCGGGCCGTCGGTTATAGATGTCAATGCTGAGTGTGCGAACCGGTTCTGGTAGGCTATTAAAAATAGCTCTGGGAATATTTGGCGAACTAGATTTCAGCTTTAAATTCATAAGATCTAAGGTAGCAAAAAATGTTTATGTCAAGAAGCTTAATTTTTTAACAACATGGCTTTTTGAAATTATTGAAGGAAGGGGGGGTATCTGAATAGTTACAAAAAAACTTTCTAGCGAACGGACATGGCTTCGGAGCCGAAGGCGAAGAAAAACCATGCGGTGAGCTGTCCGCGGCTTCAAAATGGCTCTGCAAAATCGCCCCGCACGAGGGGTGGAACAGTGCTTTGCACGGCCCCCCGAGAAGGGGCGATTTGGCTTGCCAGATTGAAGCTCAAGGGGGCAGCGGGGGGCTTGCCCCCGACGTATCTTTCATCCAACTAAGTATGCAGACTTAAAAAAATAAGGGGCTTGTTGTTCAGGAAAAAGTGAAAGAGTAAGGAAACCAGATTGCCCTGGTTTCCTCCTCTAAGAACTGTGCGTGATAGTTTCCCATCACACAGCTCAAGCATCTCAAAGGCCACCTTTTTTTTTGCAGCCCGGCTGTTA